>DOJM01000337.1:2570-9131 GCA_003529225.1 Paenibacillus sp. | reverse complement strand
AAAACCCTGCATAAAAACTTTCCATTCCGGAAGGTATGAAACTAAAACTTTCCACATTTTAATCACCCTGTTAGGCCAACATTAGGTAGTCTACTGTTGAATGTTCATATACAAAAACCGATTGAAGTTTGAAAAACATCGGATATAAACTCCTTCTATAACCCATTATTATCTGAGTAACAACAGTTTAAACATAAAACGTCTCTTTGCAGGTCGTGCAGATTATTTTCGGACCTAGGATTAGCCTTTTTGGATTAAACTTAAATATTTAACAAAAGGAGAGGAGATAAGATGAATGTTTATGTACACTTTCAAGTACCATATTATCCTTGATAAAAGAAACGGTATCTGACTTTTGCAATCGAGGCAAAAATTTACATGTTTAATTTCATATTGATTTAACCAATCTAATCTAAGATTTAAAAATACAAAGGAGGTAATAAAATGACATACCAATCCACGCAACAAATTANNACAGCTAATTCATCAAACGGAGCAGGCAAGTCAGAATTACCAACGGTTGCTTCAACAAGAACAGCAAAATGCTCATCAGTTAGATCAATTAGCTCAACGTGAAAGACAAGCTGCTAATACGATTCAATCGGCACTACAAGGACATCAGGTTGCTATTCAGCAATTACAATCAATGATTCAAGTGTNNNATCGAGAGTAACTCCAATAATTTCATGAGTAATAACAACGCACATATCGGATATAACCAAAACTATGCAAATCAAGCAAGTACGGGTTTAGGTTTCACCAACCAATGATCGTTATTCCAAACAAAAAGAAGCTCTGTTGTTTCAGAGCTTCTTTTTGTTTTGGCTTAAATCGATAAAGCTCGATGGGCATTTTGTGAAATTTGATTAAAGTCTAATACTTTATTTTCACCGAACAATTGGAGTATAGCTAACTCTTTTACAAGGTAGAGATACGGTTCTGGACCTTGTTTGTTCCCCATCTTGAATTCTCCCAAGAGGTGTCCCTGGTGAAATACGGAAACCGGTTTTTTCTGCTCCAATCTCTTCGACGATGGCAGGATGTGACATACGACCGGCATGCATTAATTGGATGCACATAATTCCACCTGCTTCATGTACCGCATCCGTAACCTTTTTCCACCCTTTTATATACTGTTCGGTATAAATCCCAGGTGACCATAGGTATCCTTGACCATCATCAGAAGGCTATACGCCTTCCGTTTCCCTTTTTTTGCAATATCTGCTGGGACTCTCTTTAAAATTGGATAATGACTTTTCCTTTGGGATGTCCTGTGGCTACGAGGTTCAGAGCTTTGTTAATATCTTCAATATGGTACTCTGTGGGATCCACCGCTGGAACAATCCCGTTTTCTTCAATAATTTTTGTAATTCTTTTTAATTGTTCTCCATCACTGCGAACAAAAATGAAATGATACTGAAATTGCCTCGGCGAATCGTTTGTTAGGACCGGTTCGCAAAGAAAGAAGGCGACCACCTGTTTTATAATGGAAAGTTCATGATCAAATTCGCTTGGTCCCAAGGTATCAATCACGTAATCAAGATCTCTGAGTTGTTCCCAATAATTCTCGGTCGTGTAATCGTTATCACGTATCCCCTGGAATTGGGATATCGTTCACTTTAACTTTGAACTATTTAGAATATTTAGTAATCTGCGCTGCCTACCAATTATCAATGGGTTCATGGACTATCAAGATCCCCACTTAGAGCGGGCCGAGGCGATTCTATCAGCGTTTGCGGTATTTAGTCTCCCTTCTTTTCAAAGAATCATGGAATTTACCAGACTACCAAGATAGGTTTGAGCGCATCTGGAGCTTAATAAAGGAAGGGCTTTAAATGAAATTTTCTCTGGTTGACTCTTCTAATCTATTGTAAAGAAATCATCCAATTAACCATTCACATAGTGGATGATCCACCAAGCATTCGCTGAGCACTTCACCGGTTGATTCTAGTAATCTTTTTCCATGACCGGGTATTTTTATAAGGGATAATATTACGAATGTTTCTCAGCATTTTTACTGATTAGATAAATATAATATCGGCACAGGGACCAAGTTCTTGGCCAGAGAAAAGGACAAGAGCTTGGTCCCTTAAAACAGCAAACCCGCGCGTGGCGCATGGCTCTAATGGGAATATGTCCTTGTCCACCGACACGATCCAATAACTGGTAACATTCCCGTCCCCATCCCTGTTATTCTCATGCCCGCATAAGAAACCTGGCCACATACTTATCAGCGTAAATTTACTTTCATTGCACCCTAGGTGGTGTAAGATTTCATTTTATGAATAGCATTCTTCATGTTCCTATAACAAATGAACACAAATCCCTTAACCCATATGGTTAAAGGATTTATGTTCGAGTTACTTACGTAAATTATTTAAACAACCGTTAACCCAGGCAAAAAAATTATCCGTGCTGGTTCCAGTACGTTCAGCTGTTGTATGCGGCTGTTCCCAGACCGTTGCAAAATCAACACTATTAACATTTTCAATCGGTTACGAAATCTTCTATGCTTTGTTATTTTTGTTGTATTTGTATTCGCATCATAAGTAATCCATACCCCATCTGAATTAAGTGAGTCGATAGAATCCTGGACGGTTTTGTAGATCACAGTTTCACCCCCGGAACTTTGGCCTGGAGCTCCAGGAGCTCCTGGACCTCCTAGACTTTCTGGTCCTCCTGAGCTATTTCTTGCTTTCGCTCTTCATTAATCGGTTTAAGCCAATCCTTATCCACAGGGGCAAATTCCTTTCCTTATCTTCTCAAAATGATGAAACCTAAACTTAGGCATCTCGTTTACAGTAAAATACAATAGCTACTGTAATAAAGATCAGTGTCCATAACATTGAAATACCTGTCCCTTGCATTGGTGTAAGAACAGTTATTTCATCAGAAGAAGACGGCATATACATATANNGTATCCGGAAAATAATTTAAATAATTTTTAATACCAGGTAGAAAAACTCTCGTCAATGGACTGACAATGAAATAATAACCAAACAGTACCACTAAAGCAGGAGTGGTTCGTCTTAATAAAGCACCTATAGCTGCACTGAGAAGTGTGGTTAATGTTAGATAGCCTGTTGCACCTACTAATGTTGTTATCATTGTGTCTATTTCAATCACTACTGTTGTGTCTCTCATCATGATAAAGGTATATAGTACACCTGATGCAGCAATAATAAACGCCACAGGAATGGTGATAATCACCAATGCTAAATGCTTCGTAGATAATTGAAACCCACGCCAAGGTATCGTAGTTAAAGTAGTTCGAATCTGTCCACCTGTATACTCCGAACAAGTAGCTATTATACCAAGAATAATGAACCCTGCTTGAAGATATCCCATAGAAGAAAGTCCTATATTCAGTATATTTTGCGTACCCGTTGTCCCTTGTAGACCAACAGAAGTAAAAGCAGCGGATAAAACTAAATTTAGAATGAATGTACCCATAAGAGTGAGACCTATCAAGGGTAATGTAACTAATTTATCCAGTTCAGCACCAAGGATTTGTGTTATCTTCCTACTAGATGAGACACTCATGATGCAACGTCTCTCCTATGGAATACAATAGCTGCAGCAATGAAAATAACGACTACCCAGGCAAACATGACTAAACCACCTGTGAACGGGGTGTGATATCTATCGAATAAACTGCCAGTGAACGTATCACTTGTAAACATAAACATTTCTGCACCAGCCCTATCCGGTAAGTAAAATGCCAACTTTGTAACCCTATACAACAGGACACTAAATGATACAACGGATGAATTTATTATGAGCACAGCAAGCGGGAGGATGCCATTCTTAGTTAGAAAAGTAATTCCAAGTGCTAAAAGAGCAGTGAATGTCCAGTAACAAACTGCACCGATAAGTCTAGACCATTCAAATGCGGGGGCATATTCACCAAGAATAAGATGCGTTGCTGACACAGTTGTCATACTAGCAACAATACAAAGCAGTATGCTGATCACAGTCACAGCACCTGCTTTTGCCAGTAAAAAATGAAACCGGGATGAAATAACAGTTAAACTCGTTGTTATCTGTTGTCCTCCACCAGATTCACTGCTCTCTGTCAAATACTCACTGCTGACAGCAAGCACACCAAGAATAATAACGCCTTGCACACCAAGAGCTAACCCGATATAGCCAACTTCCGATAGCCGCGTGCTAACTCCAGCTATAATCTCCTCTTTTTGTGCTATGCTGTCCAAGGCAGCAATAAGCGCTGGTGCAAACGCTCCAATGAGAAAAGCAAGCCAAATACCCGGTAAGGAGAACAATTTAGATAGTTCCGCGTTAAATGCTCTCATACAAGATCACCTGTATTTTCAGATGTCAGGGCAAAAAAGGCTTCCTCCAGTGTGGAATGGTTACCAATTACTTCTTCCAATGTTCCATCTGCAACGATGGTTCCATGCTTAATAATCACCACATCATCAACCGTCTCTGCAAGCTCTCCCATTAGATGACTGGATAATAACACCGTATTTCCAGATTCAGCACGTTCACGTAAAAATGTCCGAATCCACCGAATTCCTTCTGGGTCGAGCCCATTTACGGGCTCATCTAAAATCAATATTTTTGGATCACCAAGTAGCGCAGCTGCTATTCCCAGTCTTCTCCCCATACCAAGAGAGTACTTCCCAACTCTTTTCCCAGCGGCATTAGTAAGACCTACTATTTCCAGAACTTCCTCGACACGTGAGTTAGACAATCCTGCAGCACGTGCAATCCAACGCAAGTGTGCCCGTCCTGTTCGCATACGATGAGCTCCAAAGCCATCAAATGCGGCACCTACTGTTGTTAGAGGATTATGTAATTCTGCGAATGGCTTCCCATTAATTAGTGCACTCCCTGAGGTAGCGCGGTCTAATCCAAGTAGGATGCGAAGTGTAGAACTTTTACCTGCCCCATTTGGACCTAAAAAACCAGTTACTCTACCTGGTCTAGCTTTAAAACTGATACCTGATAAGATTTCCACAGTTCCGCGATGTTTGACTAANNTCCTTTCTGTTATGGTTCTAATTATAAAGAAGCAAAGTTACATCTCGGTTATCATGCTGTTTACTTCTGGGTTAACTTTAGGTTAAGCTCTTCCGATAGCTACTCTTGTGCCACTATCATTTGATGTAAAATCAGCTTTCAGCTTCATTTTTTTCAACATATAATTTGAAGTCGATAAACCAATCCCCGCCCCACGCTCATAGGAAGAGTTATCCATACCTGGACCTCTGTCTGCAACAATGATTTGTTCTTTTTCTACATCAACCACAATATTTACATATTTCCCCTCTGCTGCATGACGAAGAATATTCTGAAATAAATTATCCAGAACCCGTGTCATCCATTTAGGATCTGCTTCCCAATAAAAAGTAGCCTCTGTCGGTAAATCAACCTCGATCTGGATTTCTTTTTCTTCAAATACAGGATACCACGCAGCAACAGATGCTCTTACTAAACGTCCAATATCTGTTGAAGTGGGCCTAAAAGGATGTTTCCCTGATGTAAGCAATGTATAGGAAAGTAAATCATCCATTAGATCTCCGACTCTTGTAATCGTATGATTCATCTCTGTTAATGAGTTTTGTCCTTCTAGACTCATTGATTCTTTATTTAATCGGGTGACATGTACTCTCAAAATGGTAAGAGGCGTTCGTAAGTCGTGAGATAAATTCGCTATGAGTCGATGTCGTAACAATTCCTCTTCATATTCTCGCTTGCGACTGTTTTCAAGCTGCTGAATCATCCAATTAAAAGAACTTCCTAACTGGTCTATTTCATCCATACGATCATTTTGAACAGAAATTGGTCTAGGAAATGAATTATGATTAGCTGAAAATGACATGACTTCCTGCAAGCGGGTGAGCCGTTTACGAAGTCTCAAGAAGAAAATCCAAGATATTACAACAAATGCGACAATAATAAAGCCAAACAAAAATAGTACAACGTAAAATAGATTTAACGCATTCAGCTCTTCTCCATTAATAGGAGACTCAATGAACGCAGATAAGAAAATAAGTACAATTGGAGGCAAAAAGATAAATAGAAAATGTCCTTTTAGAAAATGACGAAATAATGATTTAGTCTGTTTCATAGTTTCACCCGATAGCCTATTCCCTTCAAAGTTTCTATAATCTCTGGGGAGTCTGGATGACGTTCCAACTTTTGACGCAGTCGATGGATATGTACCATTAATGTTTTATCACCTGTTATAAAGGCTTCTTCCCAAANNCGTGGCGTAAGAAATACTTTAAAATTTGATGTTGTTTCCCTGTCAATATAATTTCTTCTCCTGTGCGTTTGTCAAATACCATTTGGACTTCTGAATCTACTTCAATATAATTCCCTAATGAAATGCGTTCGGAATGTGTTCCGCCACTTCGACGGATTAGTACTTCTAATCTTGCAACTAATTCATCCGTATGGAATGGTTTCGTTAAATAGTCATCAGCAAATTGTAAACCTTCTACCTTATCATCTATCGATGTTCGAGCTGTTAACAGCAAAATAGGAACAGCAGGAGCTGCCTTTTTTAATCGTTTTCCCACAGTAAATCCC
>DOJM01000337.1:625-2485 GCA_003529225.1 Paenibacillus sp. | reverse complement strand
CCAAACCGGGTAACATGATATCCAAAATAACGATTTCATGCTGATTTACTTCTTTTTCAGCTCCTTCACCAGAAAGCAGCCACTGAACTGAAAATCCTCGCTGTTCCAATTCTTCTTTTAGAAAGCTGCCTATTTTCTCATTATCTTCAATGTATAATACGTTTCTTTTCAATTAACATCCCTCACTCTAAATTGAGTTCACTATTAGACAGATTAACACAATCTAAAGAATCGTTTCCAGTTAATANNGAGTTTCATAAAAAAGAGACCCGTCTAACTGATAGGTAATCGCTACCTTTCCCCTATAAATTGTTATCTATATCGTGTAGGTTTAAGTGCCAGATAATTGTCTATTTCCAGAATCTGCTCCAGCAGTTCCGTTGCAGAGCCTCTTTCTCTACGTTTCCGAATGCTGGCGCTCCGCACTCTCGCATGCCACACCTGTAGCGGACTTTCTCCACCAAGTTGTCCCCCATGACGTGCGCACAATAGAAACCCTCTAACATTGCAGTGCATGTTAGAGGGTTTCGTGTGTAGCTGCTAATATTAACGAATACTACTTCATGATACTAATGGATTTCTTAGTATTATCGAAGAATACATCTGCACCAAAATACTCAGCAATGAAGCGAAGTGGGAGCATAGCACGTCCGTTTACAAGTTCAGCTACAACATCCATTCCTGGTGCAATTTCACCGATCGCAATCGGCAAAGTCTGACCTTCCAAGGTAATCATTACGGTTTTCGTAATGTTATCCCAGCTTACATTTGCTCCTAAGCTCTCAGCAACGAAGCGCAGTGGCACTAACGTTCTGCCTTTAACTACCACTGAGGCAACGTCCATACTCATTTCGATTCCGTTTAATTTATACCCATTCTTACCTAGAGTAAGTTCTAATTTCACAGGTTCAGGCTTGGTTGTAACAAAGATATAGCCAAGTCCTTTTGCCGAGAAGTTAAATTTACCTGTCTCATGGTCATATTTGCCGCCCAATCGTTCCATTTTACCGTCTAATCGAAGCATGACACCGCATAACATGCTAATATCGTTAGTCGACAACTTCTCTTTTTTCAGATTGAAGGTTACTGGTATAAGCCCTGTATAATCCGTTACTTCCCGGCCATCCGCGAAGATCTTCAACTCATATCCCCGCCCTTTAACTCCGTCTCTTTCATCTACAGGTTTAATGACAACCTTCATGCTCTTGCCTGTATTCAACTGCTTCAACAATTCAGGAGACAATTTAACGGATATGGTATCATTCGTAACGGTTAGCGGTTTGTCGGCTTTAATAATCGCACCGATCGTATCGTTTTGAATCTCAAGCTCATCTTTTCCGGCTGACATCGTCAATTCAATGGAATTGCCTTTCTTCAGCTGCTCTTTGATTGTAGCATCAATAGAATCCGCAACCGGTGATTCTGGCGAAGGAGTCGGCGTACTGCTTTGGTCACCTGAACTTTCACCGTTATTATTTGCAGCAATTNNCGTATCCATGCCAACATGATTAGAAGCTGTAACAGTGAATTTGTATGTTCCCGATTCAGTAGGCACCCCTGTAATAACACCCGTAACTCCTTCTAAATTCAACCCAGAAGGTAAATAATTATCACTCACTTTCCAGGTAATCGGTTCGTCGCCGTATACCGCTAATGTTACCGTATACGGTTGTCCAACTTTGCCGCTTGGCAGATTCTTAGTGATAATCTCCGGAGCTGTATCAACTGGCTTATCCTCTTTAATCTCGATGCTCAATACTCGCTTATCTATTCCAAAATCATTCGTTGCTGCAACAGTGAATTCGTAATATCCTGCCTTTTGAGGCGTACCCGAGATAACGCCTGTTGCTTCATCTAGGT
>DOJM01000337.1:0-512 GCA_003529225.1 Paenibacillus sp. | reverse complement strand
ACCAGTGATAACACCTTCATCTTCATCCAAGCTCAATCCTGATGGCAATTGACCATCTACAACAGCCCATTTGATCGGCTTATCGCCGTCAGTGGTAAGAACTGCCGAATAAGGCTGTCCTACCTTGCCATCCGCAAGCGAATTCGTCGTAATCGTTGGCGCCTTACCTGCGTCTTCAACCCATTTCGCATATAATTCAATATCCCTTGTAACAGGATCAGCAACGAAATCCCAGGCATCGTTTAATCCTGCATCTTGAAACCAACCGCCGAAAACAGTGTTTTCTTTTGTCGGCGCTGTTGGCTCGGGAATTGTCCCGCCCATATCAGCGAACTTCATCGCAACTTCGCTGCCACCATTCGAATCAAAAGTTACCGCATAAGGGTTGTGCGCGCCGATGGAAGGCGTTCTGCCGCTAAGTGGATTGCCGAAGAAGTCTGTTCTCTCCGTCATATGAGGCAGAGCGTTCGCGCGATCCACATAAGGGCTTACAATCTCGGCACCTGCACCAT
>DOJM01000298.1:3401-3679 GCA_003529225.1 Paenibacillus sp. | reverse complement strand
CGCGTGACGCTCGCGTCCGCGCTGGGCGCGTCTTTGCAGCGCTTGGCGCAGCCGCTGCTGTTGCTGGCGAAGCTGCGCAGCTAGCTCGCCGGCATGTGGCACGGCCAGCTCCGCGGCCGCTGTGGGCGTAGCCGCGCGGAGGTCGGCAGCGAAATCGGCAATCGTGAAATCGGTCTCGTGGCCAACGGCCGAGATGACCGGAATCCTTGATGCCGATATCGCTCGCGCGACTTCCTCCTCATTGAACGCCCACAGCTCTTCGAGCGAACCGCCGCCTC
>DOJM01000298.1:824-3335 GCA_003529225.1 Paenibacillus sp. | reverse complement strand
AATATCCCGCACAGCTGCTCCCGTTGGTGAAGTAATCACGCCGATGCACTTTGGAAAGCGAGGCAAAGGACGTTTACGCGCTTCTGCAAACAGCCCCTCTTGCTCAAGCTTGCTCTTCAGCTGTTCATAGGCTAAATATAGACTACCAATTCCATCAGGCTGCATATGTGTGGCATAGAACTGGTACTGCCCGTCCCGTTCATATACGGTCACATTACCTCTAGCGATAACCCGGGCTCCTTCCTTCGGAATAAACGGTAGGCGCTGGTTATGGGAAGCGAACATAATTGCCTTAATCCGGCTGCTCTCATCCTTTAGCGTGAAATACATATGACCGCTACCATGATGCGTAAAGTTGGAAATCTCTCCGCGAATCCATACATCCGAAAGTAAATTATCCGAGTCCAGCTTCATGCGGATGTAACGGTTGAGTTCTTTTATCGAATAGACCTGCCGCTCTGCCGCCATGAATTCCTACCCCTATTCCAAGCCGTGACGGCGTTTAGCCGCAATCAGCGTGTTGCTCAGCAGCATTGTAATCGTCATCGGTCCAACCCCACCCGGAACAGGTGTGATGTATCCGGCAACTCCTTTTGCACTATCATAATCAACGTCACCCGCAAGCTTACCGTTATCCAAACGGTTCATCCCCACATCAATGACAACAGCACCCGGTTTCACGTACGAAGCGTCAATGAAATTCGCGCGTCCGATCGCAACAACTAGAATATCTGCTTGACGGCTAATTTCTTGCATATTAGCTGTACGGGAATGGCACATCGTCACAGTAGCATTCTCACGTTGCAATAACAAAGATACTGGCTTACCTACAATATTACTGCGGCCAATGACCACAGCATGTTTACCAGCCATTCCTGTTCCTGTACGTTTGATTAGTTCAATTACACCTGCAGGTGTACAAGGAAGCAGACTGTCAGCACCAATCACTAGGTTACCTACATTTACAGGGTGGAAGCCGTCAACGTCTTTCTCCACGGAGATCGCATCAATAACAGCTTTTTCCTCAATATGCTTAGGCAATGGAAGTTGAACTAGAATCCCGTCAATATCATCGCGTCCATTAAGCTGCGCTACGAGAGCCAGCAATTCTTCTTGAGTAGTTGACTCATCCAGTTTATGCACTTCCGAATGGAAACCAAGGCTGATACAAGATTTTTCCTTGTTGCGAACATAAACTTGTGATCCTGGATCTTCACCTACTAGAATTACTGCCAGACCGGGCTTCACGCCACGTTTCGCCAGTTCAGCAACCTCCTGGGCAATACCAATACGAATTTCCTCAGATACTTGTTTACCACTGATGATTGCTGCTGTCATGATAGTCTCTCCCCTTTTATAAACTTGTATAAAAAAATTAAGAATGGTCAGCTTTAATTGTATCTATCTCCTGGATCATCTTACCAAGCACACCGTTTACAAACTTACCGGAATCATCCGTTCCAAAATGCTTGGCCAAATCTATAGCCTCATTCACAGCAACCTTAGCCGGAACATCATTCGCGAACACCATTTCATACGCCGCAAGACGTAAAATCTGACGATCCACACGTGACAGACGGCTCATTTGCCAGCCCTTCAAGTAATGCTCAAGCATATCGTCAATTGCTACCTTGTGCTCCCACACACCGTTTACATGCTCCACCACATAGTGCTTGAGCTGAATCTCGTCCGTAATTACACGTTCGGTTTCATTCTCCTCTGAAGCTTCCTCCAGCAGCATTTCTACGGCTTCCGCGCTTTCTACATCGTTCATTTCCATCTGATACAGGCTTTGGACAATAATCTCTCTCGCTATACGTCTCTTCATGTGTTCCTCCTAAAATCTTATATCGCATTAACATCTTTACTCAAACTTCTATAACGTCGGGCAACCATAAATATAACGTCACACCTCTAGTGTGATAATAATTCAGACTTTTATTGCATCGCCTATAATTATTTTAAGCCCAAATCCTTCGAATTCTATCCCTAATCCTTAAAGGATTATTGTCCGATGTCCGTTAAAGATAACTTTCTAAAATCAAGCATAAACGCCTTCGNNTTCGGCGTCCTTATAAGGACGCTAAGCGTTTAAGCGAGAATATTAGACATAAAGTATAGGTGAATAACTTATACTTCCTAATATTTAAAAAAACCGCAAAGCCTTTCTTCCAGGGGCATTGGACAACACAAACTTACGGCTTCCTGCTCCGGGAAAAAGACTATCGCGGTTCACTTGAAGGGACGCCAGCGTCCGGATAGACGCGTAATCAGCTCCTGCCACTGAAACAGGGGAGCCTCTGCGTTATCCTTTCTTTTGCCGAACGTATATCCGATGAACACTACCAGTGCAAAGAACAACATATCCCAAAAACCGCAAATTAAATATATCAAACCTAGACCAATGCCGAAAGTCACTCCGGCGATTCTACCCCCGTGACTTTCCCATACTTCTTTCCAAGACATAAGGGAAATTCACCTCTATTCCACTCGACTTTTGAAGCTTGGAGA
>DOJM01000298.1:0-793 GCA_003529225.1 Paenibacillus sp. | reverse complement strand
ACTGCGTAAGATTAGCAATATATACAGACACATCCGCAACCGGAATACCGGTTGTCTCCTGCACAAAATCATGCACCTGACGTTGCACTTCTGTGGTTAGTAGCGGCAATGAATGTTCACCATCCACCACTGCGCGAATTGTAATTTCAAGGCCCGCCTGAGAAACGCGAATACGCGATTTGAGATCTCTGATTCCCTTCACTTTACCGGCNNGAAATCTGGATATCCCCATACTCTGTACGCTGATCAACAGAAGGTAAAGAAGCGCGATCACGACGCAAAGAGATGTAGAAAAATCGGATGCTCAGAAGGAACAAGACAACTGCTACTACAATTGCAGTAATATAAGCTGCTGGTCCATTCTCAATCTCTAAAGTTTTAGGAATAGCACCGCTCAAGAGGAGGATGGCAATAACAGATAATATTCCGATACTTAAGCTGTAGACAAACAGCAAAAGTCTGTCCAAGATTTTTGCCACGAGTCTCATAACCTCCTTAAATTAGAGTAAACCCTCGACTTTGCTGTCGGGGGTTTATGGTCGAACGACGACTGTTATTTCACGCGAAGAACCGTTTCAGCTTCCTCGTTCTTGTCTACTGTGTTGTTGTTCTTGAATTGTACATCATGAATATGCACATTCACTTCCACAACAGTCAGACCAGTCATAGTCTCGATGGAACGCTTAACATTACGCTGAATTTCAGCAGCCACTTCAGGAAGACGGTTACCATATTCAATGATTACAGAAACATCCACTGCAGCTTCGCGTTGTCCAACCTCTACTTTAACTCC
>DOJM01000287.1:2973-3420 GCA_003529225.1 Paenibacillus sp. | reverse complement strand
CATGTGCCACTGCCGTTGTTAAAGCATGCTTCAAGCTGGCTGGCGGAGCCGATATTAATCGTTATTTTGTTGTATCCGGCTACATCAGATACAGGTATAGCCACACCCGGTGCTGTCGTCCATGTACCTCCTACTGGGCGATAATGAATATAAGGCGAGGTATAACCCTGCTTATAGTAAATCGTGACACTGTTCCCTGCCGGTGTTGTAATAGACGCAATCGCACTAAGAAGAGATAGATTGCCTGCGGCATCCAATGATTTTACCGTGTAGTTATAGGTAGTGCTAGCGGATAAACCATTGTCCGTATAGGAAGTGGTTGCCGTTGTGCCTACCTTGACACCATTACGATAAACTTCATATCCAGTTACGCCTACGTTGTCGGTAGAAGCCGTCCAGCTAATCAAAGCGCTAGATGCATTCTGAACCGTTGCCGTTACATTGGCC
>DOJM01000287.1:400-2946 GCA_003529225.1 Paenibacillus sp. | reverse complement strand
GTAGTTGGAGGAACTGTTTCTGATGGTTGTTGTTGTTTCGCATAGATTTTGGCTGAATTCGCACCTATAGTTACAGTAATTTGCTTTCCAGTTACTCCGCCTGATTGTACAGTCACTGTATCTGCAGTATTCAGCTGATTATACAAGACTGTTCCTGCGGTCAAACTACTCTCAGCGCGCAGTNNATGGTTACCGTTTGCAAACCGTTAGATTGATTACTGAATACAGAGATAGCTTCTTGACCTTGATTAGTTCCACTGTCAATACGACGTGAGAAGGCATATAAGTTCTGTGCAGCCCACATTTCACGTTGAGTACCTGTACGTAGCGCTGGGTTATTTTTACGAATCTCATTAAGTTTGGCTACGTGCTTGAAGGTGCTGGCATTTTCATTAAAATAGTTCTCAATCACGTTTCCGCTTGCATCCCGCTTCATCATTGACCAACGGTTCCAAGTATCAGCAATACCGCCTGTCATGATCTGACTGTTGCCATTGCCTTTGTTCTGCTCTGTCCCTTGGAAGACAACCGGTGTTCCACGAACTGTAAAAATAAAGGTCAAAGCATTCTGCAGCTTATCAACGCTTCCCCCGGCTTCCGTTAGAAAACGGTTGCGGTCATGATTGTCGATAAAGGTAACCATGTGATTGGCATTCCCGTTGTAGTAGGAATCCTGTGCCAAGGTGCTTTTGATATTGGACTCAAAGGACTGCCCATAAGCAAAGCTGTTAAGTACGGAGAAGAACATTGGGAAATCGAGCATGCCCCATTCCTTATTGTTTCCGACCCAACGTGAGACAAATTCAGCATTACCGTCGAAATTCTCGCCAAATGTATTAACGCCCAGATAATTTTGTAGTTCACCAATATCTGTTGGCTTCATTAGCTTGGCTGCATCCACACGGGCACCGTCAGCGCCTGTATAATCAAACCACCCTTTGATGGAATCGAATATCGCCTGCTTAGCCGCTGGAACATCGAAATCAATGTCATCTAGCCCGCCCAAATCATGATTCTCTAAGTAATCCTGCGCCCACTGATCATATCTTCCATCCGCTAGTGACCAGTTAATATCTCCGTTATGGTGGTACCATGCTGGATTATTGAACGGAGCCACTGGCTGTAATGAAGGGATATCATAATAAGCTTGGGAACCTAGCATATAATCACCGATGTGGTTTGGCACTACGTCAATCACTACTTTGATGCCAAGCGCATGTGCGGAATCCACAAGCTCCTTCAGCTTCTCCTTCGTTCCGAAGTATGGATTGGCAGCGTTAGGGTTCTTAACGTTGTATCCGTGATAGGCTGTATTTTTACCGGTACCATTGTTTTCCCGGTTAGTCATTTGTGGCTCAGCCACTGGGGAAATCCAAATCGCGGTATAGCCCATATTTTTAATATATGATAGCTTATCGATAATCCCCTGCCAGTCTCCGCCTTTCATATAACGGAAATCTTCCTCAGAGTTTTCTCCATAGCGAATTGCCGCACCAGTAGCATTGTTGGAAGTATCTCCATCATTAAATCGATCAACCATAATCTGATAAATAGTGTCGTTCTCATTAATCGTGCCAATGCTGGCCGCTTCAGCTTTTTGCGGTGTTAAGACAAACAAATTAATCACGGTAGAAAGAAGAATAGATGTAATTAGAACGGGTACATACCATAACCTACGTTTCATTGCGTGCATCTCCCTCTCTTATTAAAGCGTATTCATAACACTCTAAAACCTACATTTCTTGATTAAAAACCAAGCCCGCCCAGTGATGTCTCTAATGTTTTTTAACGTCTTCACACAAAAAACAAATAATTTAGGGAAACCGGTTTCCCAACTAAAAATTANNTTTGAATGCGTTGTCAAGCTATAAAAAATAAACTACATAAGAAAAAGAGCCTCCTTATTAGGGACTCTTTGGGGTTCATTATTCACCTTATATGCTTAGCTTCCTACACTCTGAATAAAATGCAATACTTCATTCATGATCCGGTCCTTATCTTCACAATGACAAACCATATGACCACTGTTATCTACCATTATCACCTGTTTTTGGGTTGTAGGAATCGTATGCTGCAGGTAGTCAGCGCTTCGGGTCTTCACCAGATGATCCCGCTTACCCTGCACGATCAAGGTTGGAGTCTCAATATGCGGATAGATGGAAAAGCTCTCCCGGACCAATCGTTGAAACTCTCTCGTCGCCCTTGGGGGCGTTGAAGAGAATTTATTAATATATGTTTTTAGCATGGAAAAGCTCGCAAGAGTCTTAAGAATCTCCACGGGATTCAACGGAAATACGGGAGTGGACAATAAAGTAAGGGATTTGATCCAGGGTTTATACCGTACAGAAAGATGTGAAGCAATTAGGGCACCGGTTGAAAAGCCGATCAGATGAACGCCTTCATCCGTCTTTAACAGCTCTGTCAATTCATCTTCAGCACTCTGCTGCCAATCATGTCGATCCGAATGCAATAAATCATTCCTGCTGCCCCCATGCCCTTTCAGGGTAAACGTTCTGGAACGGTAATTATGCTGCTCCATAAACTGG
>DOJM01000287.1:0-362 GCA_003529225.1 Paenibacillus sp. | reverse complement strand
ATGCCAATCCCCTTTATTTTCTATACATTCCATCCTTTTATGTAAAACCTCAACCCAAGTGATGTCAAGGTTCAGCTCTGTGAATGGTTCACAGCAAGAACTCTATTGTTCCCACCAAAGAAGACCCAGCACTGAGGTAATTGTTAAACCTACGGCGGAGCTAGAGGAAGTTACATTAGCACAAATAGTGGTCCCAGGCGGGACAATGATGCTGCCTGTAAAGTTCTGTGTGAATGCCCCCGGTGCCAATTGATAATTGAACAGCGTCGTCCCCCCGCTAATGGCTGCTGTGGAAGATTGAACGGTCATCGCACTCGTAGCCGAGCTTCCCAAATTATTATTCGTTGGTGTTAAGGTTCCTG
>DOJM01000561.1 GCA_003529225.1 Paenibacillus sp. | reverse complement strand
CGAGATCTAGAGAAGGGATGAAGAAAATACTAGAGGTGTGGGCAGCCGGTCATTATGAAATCCTAACGGCAAGCAATGGGATCTCGGCTATTGAAATTCTGGAGGAAATACCGGTGGAGCTCATGATATCGGATATCCGCATGCCGGGAATCAGTGGTCTTTCTTTAGTCAGCCAAATAAGGGATAAAAAAATACAGCGTCAGCCATCCGTTATTCTCATCTCCGGTCATGCCGAGTTCGAGTATGCTCAGCAAGCGATTCAGTTGTCCGTAGTCGAATATTTGCTCAAGCCAGGCAGCCGGGAAAAGCTAATCACATCTGTGGAGAATGCCCTGAAGGCTGGGGAAGAGCAGGAACATATCGGCTTCATGCGGAAGATGGCTGATCCACAATTAATGGCCATAAGAGATGAAGATGCCGCATTAAGCGATCCGGTCCGTCAGGCGATAGACTATGTGGAAATGCATATAGAAGAGGCGATCAGCCTGCAGGAAGTAGCCGGACTTGTTCATCTGAACGGGAGCTATTTCAGTTCTCTTTTCAAGGAGCAATGCCAGATGAATTTCAGTGAATACGTCGCCCGTAGAAAATTGCAGAAAGCGAAGGAATTACTGCTGAAAACGAATCTGCCTATAGCGGAAATTGCCAGCCTTACGGGTTACCAGACGGTTAAATATTTCAACAAGCTGTTCAAGGAGTACGAAGGAATGAGTCCAGGGCAGTATCGTTCTTCCATGAGGAATGGTATAGAAGCGAATATCCAATAATGGCTCAGCAAGGGGGGGAGATCTACGAAAAGANNTCAGCACTCTTTTCTTATCATTGTTATTGATAATAACAGCTTGCAATGGGGATAAAGGGAATAGCACCAAGAGCGATGGCGAAAAAATCACTTTAAAAATGATGCATCTATGGCCGGATAGCAATAACTCCGCGCAAAATAAAATGGTAAAAGAAATCATTAGAGAGTTTGAAGAAGATAATCCGAGTATCACCATCAAGACGGAAGTTCTTGAAAATGAGCAGTATAAAAGCAAACTGAAGGTGCTTGCCGCATCTAACGATCTACCGGACATCGGATTCACCTGGGCAGCAGGCTTTATGGATCCTTATGTTAGGGGAAATAAGTTTGCAGCTATGGACGATCTTTTACAGGATGAGTTGAAAGGAAAATTCGTAGCAGGTACGACGGAGGGGTACTCCTTTGATGGGAAGACGTATGCTCTTCCTGTCGAACTAAACATAGTACCGGTCTATTATAATAAAGAAATTTTTTCGAAATTTAATCTGCAGCCTCCCCAAACCTTGGATGATCTCAAAGTGATCATTCGAACACTGAATAACAATGGCATAACACCCGTTACTCTTGGCGGTAAGGACGGTTGGCCGGCTTCCTTCTGGTACATGTATTTGGCTGATCGTATCGGGGGACCGGACTTGATGGATAAAGCTGTTGCGAATCAGGATTTCACAGATCCTTCTTTGCTAGAGGCTGCAAGACAAGTGCAAGAGCTGGTAAACCTGAACACATTCATCAAAGGCTACAATGGGTTATCCAACGATGAAGCCAAGGTGCAGTTCATGAACGGAAAGTCAGCCATGTTCGTTACAGGGACTTGGGAGCTGCCAGATTTCACGACCACTACGAATATAGCCCAAGAATTTAAAGTCAACATCGGGTATTTCAAGTTCCCGACAGTTGAAGGCGGCAAAGGCAACGTGGATGATTGGGTCGGTGGTCCGGGCACTGGATTGTTCGTTTCCAAAAATTCTAAGCATGCTCTGGAGGCCAAAGAATTCGTCAGTTTTTTCGTTCAAAAGTGGGGAGAGCATTCTGTTGTCAATGCAGGTGTAATCCCAGCTACAAAAGTAGATACTGCGGCTATCAAGCTACCGCAAATGTTCATTGATTTATTAAACGAGTTAAATAAGGCGAATAAAGTAACTCTTTATCTGGATACACAAATGAAGCCAGTCGCATCTACTATACACATGAACCAGATTCAGGCATTGTTCGGCGAAGCCGTCACACCAGAAGAGAANNACAGGGTGATGCGCTAAAAGCGGATAAGTAATGATCAGAACTATAAACAGAGCATCGAGACGCCAAGGGATAAATCCTTTGATGTCTCTTTTTTTTTGTATTGTTTAGAACTGAATCTAAAAATAGTGGAAGTTTTCCTAAAGAGGGTGTCCTTATGCTTAAGGATTTCAGGATCTATAATTATGTATGCGGTTACAAAAAACCGAAGTAATAATACAAAAGGGGAGGCAAGGATATGAAAAATATGAAACGTAGTTTAGTGGGGATCTCTACATTGCTCGTAATGTCATCTGCTCTCGCAGCATGTGGTGGGAACTCGAATTCTAACTCATCTAGCTCAAGTCCAACGACTGCACCAGCAGCCAATACTACCGAAGCTCCATCAAAAGGAACAGGCGAGAAAGTCACTATCAATCTCTGGAGCTTTACGGACGAGATTCCTAATATGACCAAGAAGTATATGGAGACTCATCCTGACGCCAATGTAGAGTTCAAAACTACAGTTATCGCAACCACCGACGGCGCTTATCAACCTGCGCTTGATCAGGCTCTGTCCGCTGGAGGAAAAGATGCTCCGGACATTTATGCAGCTGAATCAGCATTCGTACTCAAATATACACAAGGGGACGCATCCAGCTATGCAGCCAACTATTCTGATATGGGTCTTGATGATCAAATGGTTAAGGATGCTGGCATCGCGCAATACTCGGTTGATATCGGTAGCTAAGACGGTAAATTAAAAGCCCTCGGCTATCAAGCGACTGGCGGCGCCTTTATCTATCGCCGCTCCATTGCGAAGGATGTTTTTGGAACAGATGATCCAGCCACCATCAAAAATGAAATTGGACCAGGCTGGGATAAATTCTATGATGCAGCCGCGTNNCGATAGAGAACAGCTCTGACAAGGGTTGGATTGTTGATGGCAAGCTTCATATCGATCCGAAGCGTGAAGAGTTCCTGGATCTTTCTAAAAAGCTGAAAGACAATGGCTATCACAACGATACGACAGACTGGACGGAAGCATGGTACGCGGATATGTCAGGCTCTGGAGCCCAACCAATCTTCGGTTTCTTCGGTCCTGCCTGGCTCATCAACTACGTGATGAACGGTCAAGTAAAAGACACGAATGGCGACTGGGCTGTTTCCGAACCGCCGACAGGCTTCTTCTGGGGTGGCACTTGGCTGCTTGCCAACAAAGACGTCACCAAGGACGAAGCCAAGAAACAGGCTGTTGCGGAC
>DOJM01000418.1:1290-11529 GCA_003529225.1 Paenibacillus sp. | reverse complement strand
ACGATCGTCTGATCAATCATAAGAACCGTCTATTTGATATGAGTGATGTAGTAATTCAGCAACCAGAGGAAACGAAAGAAATAGAAGTACAGTTACCCTCAGGAGATACACCCAAAGTTGTCATTTCTCAAAATAATAATAAATATATTCTTCCGATAAATTCAGGGGATAGCAACAAAGAAATTACAGTTAATATTCCGAAATATAAGCAATCCACAGTAAGTGTTGATTTACCTAGTAATAGTAATCTGCCCAAATTAGAGGTTACCAAAGGTGACGTATCTGTAGTCATCCCTAAGGGTACACAGGTCATAGAGGGAGATTCTTCAAAGGTTGAATTGATTTCACCTACAACAGGGACAGAATCTGCACTAAAAGATAGTCTGAATCAAATTATTCCTGGGGACAAGAAGCTTGATAATATCGTTCAAGCGTTTTCCATGGGTGGCAGCGCAAGGGTAGAATTCAGTCAATTTATCACGTTAACCTTTAAGGACCTTAAAGGAAAAGATGCAGCCTATATTCAAGACGGAACACCTCATGCGATTCAAAAATTTGCAAGTGACGACTTAGGCTTAGCGAGCGGCAAGGCTGAGTACGCTTATGATGACGGTAATGATTTAATCGTAAAAACCAAGCACTTCACTGATTACATTGCGTACACCTCCAGTGCAGTTCAAACGCCTGGTGGCACAGGTAATGGATATGTAACTTTGTCTGTGGATAAGCTTACGATCAATAAAGGGTACGTTGTTCCATCTGTACAGGTAGAACTGCAAACAGGTGACACAGTGTGGTCTGTACTAACAAGAGTGCTAGAAAGCCGCGGTATCAGCTATCAAAGTTCTTGGAGCAGTAAATACGGAAGTGTATATGTCGAGTCGATCGCAGGCGATGGGGAATTTGACCATGGCAGTGGTAGTGGATGGATGTATAATGTGAATGGATATTATCCTAACTATGGTGCATCTTCATATAACCTTAGTGCTGGGGACAGTATTCAGTGGCGTTATACTACGGATCAAGGTGAGGATGTGGGATCAGGATTTAAACCTACTCCAGCTCCAGGTGGTGGATCAACACCGGGTACCAATGTTAATGCTGACGGGAAGCCATCTCCAACAGAGGTCCCTAAGGATACTTCGAAAGATAATAACTCGAATACGAATGATATCAAAAAACTGTATACAGACGCCGATAAGATCTCACCATGGGCGTATACAGCGATTGAAACAGCTACACAAAAAGGATATATCCAAGGTAACAATGGTAAATTCAATCCGAAGTCTGAAATTACAAGAGCAGAATTTACTAAGATCCTAGTATCAGCATTGGAACTGGATATCAAGAGTGACAAAGGAATTACCTACAAGGATGTCGCTCTAGGCGATTGGTTCTTTCCATATGTGAATGCCGCTCATAAAGCAGGATTAATTACAGGCTTTAATAATGAATTTAAGCCAAATGACAAGATTACTCGCGAGCAAATGGCAGCAATTATCGTCAGAGCATTATCAATCCCGGCTACGAAGCCAGGGACAGCCATTAAAGATATCAATACCGCGTCCGCGTGGGCAAAAGCAGACGTGGATACCATTGTTGCCACTGGACTTATGTTAGGTGATAATAATCAGTTTAAGCCTAAAGAGCTTGTAACTAGAGAAATGGCGGCTGTTGTAGCTACTAGAACCCATGATTATAAGAGTGGGAACAAAGTGGTTAGTCCAAATATTCAGAATACAGCAGTTAGTTCTTACATTCAGAACACAGCAGCCTTTTTGCAAAAAACAGTAACAAACCCGGTCATCTCCTCGGTTGGCGGGGATTGGACAGTGTTCGGGCTGGCACGTTCTGGTGTGAAGGTTCCAGATAGTTATTACGCTAAGTACTATGCGAATGTAGAAGCCACCCTTAAAGAAAAAGCTGGGAAGCTGCATAGCGTAAAATATACGGAATATGATAGAGTTATTTTGGCATTAACTTCAATCGGCAAAAATATTGATAAAGTGGCGGGTTATAACCTACTGGAACCGCTCGCGGATTTTGATACTGTAATCAAGCAAGGTATTAATGGTCCTGTGTTTACTCTGATCGCACTGGACAGTAACCATTACGAAATTCCAGTAGTTAAGAATGTAAAGACACAAACGACAAGAGAGATGCTCATTGATTTTATTTTGGGCAGAGAGATCAGTGGTGGCGGATGGGCACTAGGCAGTAATGCTACTGCGGCTGATCCGGATATTACGGGGATGGTTATTCAAGGCTTGACCCCTTATTACAAAACGAATGCCAAAGTAACGGCTGCTGTAGATCGTGGAATTGCTTGGTTATCCAAAACACAAACAGCAGACGGTGGCTTTGCAAGCTGGGAGTCTACAAACTCCGAGAGCATTGCTCAGGTGATCGTAGCTTTAACTGGACTTGGTATAGATCCGCATAAGGATTCCAGATTCATTAAAAATGGCCGTTCAGCGGTAGATGCGTTGCTTGGCTTTGCTGCACCAGAAGGTGGTTTTTATCACGTGAAGCAGGGTGGAGTAGGCAACGGAGGCGCGAAACCCGGAGAAGTAGATCTTATGGCTACGGATCAAGCGATGTATGCACTGGTTGCTTATGATCGGTTGGTTAAGGGCCAGACGAATCTTTATGACATGAAAGACGTTAAATAGAACTTTATTTAGAAGAGATAAGCAAGGGTAGCGTGTATACCCTTGCTTATTATTTAAGGTGGGGAACTTAAGAAATGAACAAGAAAAAATGGCTGACAGCGATACTAATTATTGGTGTACTGGCGATCGCCTTCTTTTGGGGCGGGAATTATCAGAAGAGCCCGAACAAGGTTGCGAGTAACAATGTTGAATCTCAAGTTGTAGAGTCAGACAACACGGCTTCCAATCAAAATGTTGATGTAGAGCCTACAGCATCAAGCGATGCTGTAACAACGGAGATAGCAACGTCAGCTACACCTAGTGAATCAGCTAAACCCGTAGAGACGGTAACGCCAACAGAAGAAGCAACGCCATCAGAAACTGCGACAGCGACAGAGGCTGTAAAGCCGACCGCAACACCAAAACCGGATTCTAAGGCACAACCGACCGCAACACCGAAAGCGGCTAAAACGTCCGTGCCGGAAACGAAAGCGACGGCAAAACCCGTAATCAAACCGGATTCAAAAGTAGCAACAACAGAAACCAAGCAGGAACCGAAAAAGGATAAATTCCTTACCGATCCAGTGCCGAGCGGGAAACCTAAACCTGTGGAATGGCAAGATGCAACGGTAGATAAGAAGAAGCAATTAACGGCTACTTTGTCAGTGTCGGCAGCAACGATATTAGATAATATGGATATTTTCAATGAGGATAAGCTTGAAGTATTGCCTGCAGATGGTATCATTTATAAAGCGCAGAAGGTAACCTTTTATGAAGGTGAATCTGTGTTTGATGTTTTACTAAGAGAGATGAAGAAGAATAAAATCCATATGGAATTCAGTATGACGCCGATCTATAACAGTAATTATATTGAAGGTATAAATAATCTGTATGAATTTGATGCTGGAGAGCTTAGTGGATGGATGTACAAAGTAAATGGCTGGTTCCCTAACTACGGAAGTAGTCGTTACGTTCTCAAAGATGGCGATGTCATTGATTGGGTATACACTTGTGATCTAGGTCGAGATGTAGGTGGTTATGTGGCCACAGGAGGAGCACAGAAATAATGAAGGATAGCTTTTCTACCTTTCATCCGTTTGTGAATTTTCTATATTTTGTTGTGGTGTTGCTGTTTAGCATGGTGTTCATGCATCCCATATTTCAGGTGATTGCCCTTATCAGTGCAGTGATTTACTCCTTTATGTTAAAAGGAAAGAAAGCCGTTCGATTTAATCTGCTGTACATGGTTCCTTTTCTACTATTTATGGCGATTATGAACCCTGTTTTTAATCATCAAGGGGTAACGATCTTATTCTATTTGAACAATGGAAATCCCATTACGAAGGAATCCATTCTTTATGGCGTAGCAGCGGCGTGCATGTTTGTGACGGTAATCATATGGTTCTCCTGTTATAACANNCTCGGATAAGTTTATTTATATATTCGGAAAAATACTGCCGGCACTGTCGTTGATTTTTTCGATGGTGCTTCGTTTTGTTCCTAGATATTTAGCGCAAATCAAGGTGATTTCGAATGCTCAAAAATGTATAGGCCGGGATGTCACGCAGGGAAATCTACTCGCAAGGGCGCGGAATGGGNNGCGATTGAGACGGCGGATTCCATGAAGTCAAGAGGTTATGGATTGCCTGGACGTACAAGCTTTTCGATCTTCCGTCTAGATGCCCGGGACAAAGTAGCCCTCTTGATCATGACAGGCTTAATTGCGATGGTAGCCATCGGTGCAGCGATGGGTGCGAACACGATGAGATATTATCCGTCGATTAAAGCGAGCGCAATTTCACCTTTTAGTATCCTTGTATATATCGCTTATTTTGCGCTATGTATGATCCCTGTGCTCATTAATATGGTGGAGGCAATGAAATGGAAATCTATCGAATCGAAGAACTAAGCTTTGCTTTTCCTGAACAAGAGCAGATGGCTCTTTCGAATATTAATCTTACGATTGCAAGCGGAGACTTTATTACTGTTTGTGGAAAGTCAGGCTGCGGCAAAAGTACCTTACTAAGACAATTGAAAACAATCCTACCCCCACATGGTAAACGCCAAGGGGCGATTTATTATAAGGGTCAACCTGTAGAGGAGATCGATCAACGGACACAGGCAGCGGAAATCGGTTATGTACTCCAAAGTCCGGACAATCAAATTGTGACAGACAAGGTGTGGCATGAGTTGGCCTTTGGCCTTGAAAGCTTAGGTTATGACAATTCTACGATTCGTTTGCGCGTGGCTGAGATGGCGAGCTTTTTCGGGATACAGACCTGGTTCCATAAAAGTGTGACTGAGCTTTCGGGCGGCCAGAAGCAGCTACTCAATTTAGCGGCGATTATGGCTATGCATCCCTCGGTTCTAATTCTTGATGAGCCTACCTCTCAGCTAGATCCTATCGCGGCTTCCGATTTTTTGGAGACGGTCAAAAAGATTAATCGCGAGCTTGGAACAACCGTTATCATGACCGAGCATCGTCTAGAGGATGTTCTTCCGCTTACAGATCGGCTGATTGTGCTGAATGAGGGTGTTGTGATTGCCGATGATACCCCGCAAAAGGTGGGCGAAGCTTTAAGTAAGCTGAACCATCCGATGTTTCTGTCTATGCCTTCACCGATGCAAATTTACGCAGGCGTAGAAAATGACCTAGCATGGCCTGTTACAGTGAAGGAAGGACGCCAATGGTTGGATGCTTTTCTAGAGGATAAGACACCTGCAGCGATCGCTGAATCACAGCCAAGCTCGAAAGTGGACGGCCCTGTAGTCATAAAGTTTAAGGATGTATGGTTTAAATATGATAAACACGGACCGGATATTATTAAGGATTTGTCCTTTGAAGTGAAGCAGGGACAGTTCTATTGCATTGTTGGTGGAAATGGAACGGGTAAGACATCGACGCTGTCACTGATGAGCGGCATCCTTCAGCCCTATCGAGGGAAGGTTCTAATCGGTGGAAGGAACCCAGCGAAAATGAATGCCAAAGAATTGTTTACTAACAATCTGAGCATCCTTCCGCAGAATCCGCAAACGTTGTTTGTGAAGAAAACAGTTGAGTTAGATTTATACGAAATGTTATCTCAGCTTCCCTTAACGAAGGAAGAAAAGGTTGCTAAAGTTGAGGCCGTGGTTAAGTTCGCAGAACTGGAACATCTTCTCTCGATGCATCCGTATGATCTTAGCGGGGGAGAACAGCAGCGTGCGGCGCTGGCTAAAGTGCTTTTGTTAGAACCAAAGATTCTGCTACTGGATGAACCGACTAAGGGATTGGATGGACCTTTTAAGGAGAAGCTTGCTTTATTCCTACAGAAACTTAATGCTGAAGGTGTTACCATCGTAATGGTTTCGCATGACGTTGAATTCTGTGCCAAATACGCCGAGGTCTGCGCCATGTTTTTTGATGGAAATATCATCACGACGAATGAAGCCCAGAAGTTTTTTGCGGGAAACAGCTTCTATACGACTGCCGCCAACCGTATGGCGCGTCATGTATGGAGCGAGGGAGTAACGATAGAGGGTGTGATTGATTTATGTCAACGAAGCAGGTAACGGGTCGTCGTTTGAGTCGTCGAACTTTATTAGCAGCACTACTAATCTTTATAGTTATTCCAGCTACAATTTTGTTAGGGATCTTTGTCCTAGACGATCGCAAGTATTACTTTATCAGCCTATTGATCGTCCTCTATACGATGATTCCGTTTGCGCTGGTGTTCGAGAATCGGAAGCCGCAGGCGAGGGAATTGATTGTCATAGCGGTGTTAGCAGCCATTGCCGTTGCTGGACGCGCAGCCTTTTTTATGTTGCCGCAGTTTAAGCCGGTTGTTGCCATTGTCATCATCGCAGGGGTAAGTTTGGGAGCTGAGGCAGGATTTCTAGTCGGTGCTGTTGCGGGCTTCGTCTCCAATTTCTTTTTTGGGCAGGGACCTTGGACGCCTTGGCAAATGTTTTGTTTTGGCATCATTGGCTTCCTGGCGGGCATCTTCTTCAAGAAAGGTCTGCTTAAAAAGACTAAGCTATCGCTGTGTATATTCGGAGGGCTAGCGACATTCTTGGTATATGGTGGCATTATCAATATAGGCTCGCTGATGATGTTCACTTCTGAGTTCTCATTATCGGCTTTGATGACGACTTATGTTTCAGCCTTTTGGTTTGATATGGTGCATGCCATCTCGACGGTGGTGTTTTTGTTTTTTATTGCTCATCCTATGATTGAAAAGTTGGATCGGATAAAAACGAAGTATGGGTTGATTGAGCCTTAGGGTGTTTGTGCGGGGTGCTGGGTGCTGTGCGCTTTGCGCTGGCGGACGCTCCGAGAACGGACTGTTGTTACAATCGCTGTTGTCTCCAGATGTATTGATTTTACACTTAGTAGTGTACATCCGGAGACAAAGGCGAGCGCTCCGCTTTTCCACAATCAGTCCGTTCTCTCCGCTGCTTTCAGCGCGAACCCCAAAACACAAACCCAAAACCGAAGAAAGGCTCAAAGTCCCCTCTTCGGTTTTTAGCCGAAGGGGGGGCGGTAGTACCTAGTGGCTGGAGCTTTGGCCACTATAACATATTACAATCGGTATGGAATTCTAGTAGCGATGCTCCTAGATCTAACCTTAAAAAAACAGGCGATGCTCCGGTATACCGGTATCGCCTGTTTTTTGATTCTATGATATTTAAAGGTGTTACTATTCTTGGCTCTTTCGGCTGGGAGCAGACGGAGAGACGGGCAACCTAACGATAATCGTCGTTCCTTCTCCAATAGCACCATCTACCTCTATGCTTCCCTGATGCAGGGAGACAATTTTTTTAACGATCGCAAGTCCGAGACCGTTGCCATTGTTGTTTCCGTTCCGCGACTTGTCTATTTTATAGAATCTTTGGAATACGGCGTTGAATTCTTCCGGGGACATCCCGATTCCATTATCGCTGATGGNNATTCCCGCCTTCCGGTGTGAACTTGATGCTGTTGCTGAGCAGATTCATCCATACTTGCTTCAGCTGATCTTCATCACCCTTAATTTTGACAGCTTCCGGCAGCTCTAGATCGATAACAATGCCTTTGGCTGACCATTGGGGCTCACAGGTCACAATGATAGTTCTAATCTGCTCGTCAAGATTGAAGGGATTTGCGTGGAAGGGATGATGTTCAGAATCGAGGGAAGCGAGTTTCAGTAAATTATCACTTAGCCTCGACAGACGTTCACTCTCCGCAATGATGATATCAAGATATTCGCTGCGTTCCTCTTCCACGATTAAATTATGTTCCTGCAACGCCTTGGCAAAGCCGGAAATGGACGTAAGCGGTGTCTGGATTTCATGAGAAACGTTGGATACGAAATCCTGCCTCATCTGTTCTAACTGCTTCAGCTCTCCTGCCATCTCCACATAGCTTTGTGTCAATTCCCCGATTTCGTCTATTCGGTTCACTTTAAGCTCCACCTCGAAATCACCCTTGGCCAGCCTTTTTGTCACATTCGTCAGTGCTTTGATCGGCTCCACCAAATATCTGGCGGCAATAAGAATGCATACACTACCCAGCAAAAGCACGAGCAAAAGCACAAAGAGCATCATTCGATTGACGATATTTTCGTTCTCAGCAGAATACTGCAAGAACATCGCACGCCACTCCCCGTCCAACATAAAGGGCATCCCGATAAAAATATCCTTATCTTCCGCTGAAGAACGGTAGAGCTTTCCTTGTAGTACTTGTTTGACAGCTTCGGGGGGGACAGTGACAGCCGGACTACCCTTGAGGCCATAAAAGGTATGTTCTCCGGCATGATTGTACAGGTGGATGGGGTGTGCAGATACCTTAACCATACTATTCAGGAACTCGTCCGTATCCTTTGGTTTGGCGTCATCATAGCGGTGAATGATCTCTTTTCCCACTACGATCATTTCATTCTGTCCCTCGTAACTTATTTGTTTCTGAAAGACATACAATCCAATGAAAAAGGAACAGATTAGACTAAAGATAATGATGCCCAGAAACGTGAGAATGACGCGTACATACAAGGTCTTGATCATGGCGTAGGGATCAGCCGATATCCCAGGCCGCGGGCCGTTTCGATTTGAAATTGTTCGCCCTTGCCGCTGAATTTCTCTCTCAACCGACTTATATGCACATCTACAGTTCGACCGTCTCCTTCATAATTCAATCCCCAGATTTGAAGGATCAACTGTTCTCTTGAGAAGATTTGCCCAGGATGGCTGGCCAGCAGAAACAGCAGCTCAAATTCCTTCAAAGGAATGGTGACCGGTTCTTCATCACGCGTGACCTGGAAAGTACGGCGGTTGAGCGCGACATTGCCTAACTGCACAGACTGGGAAGAAACGACCAGCGAGCGTTTAAGCAAAGCTTTTACTCTCATCACTAGTTCAAGCGGATCAAATGGTTTCGTTAGATAGTCATCCGTACCAAGTTGAAAGCCTTTCACTTTGTGTGCAGATTCCGCTTTAGCCGTCACCATGAGGAGGGGGATGTTGGCATCCCAGCGCCTGATTTCTCTGCATAGATCCCAACCATCCAATCCTGGCATCATAATATCTAGAATGACGAGATCGACTCGCGAGTTCTGTATAATGGACAGNNCTTTTCGCAAAAACAAAGACATTAGCTTTCGGATGTTATCATCATCATCAGCGATAAGTATAGTAGCCACGATTTTCCTCCTCTATTAAGCCTTCATTATATCTGATTTGTTCTTGGCAAGTAATGGCGTTATCCGAACTGCCAACCCAACAGGTTCCAATAGTAGAAGAACAGAGTCATCGCCACAGCCGAAAGTGCCACTAGTGTATAATGCACACGCTTGAAAGCTGTCCAGTATTTATTCTTCCAAACCAGAATAGCCGAGATTAGCAGAGCTAGAGTCAGACCAACCAAAATGACCGGCATAACTAAACTAAGAGAAAGTGAAAGACTGATACCGCTGAGTTTCTGCATCGTGTCCATAGACATAATTACCATAAATATCGTGACAAAAGATAGCAGCGCCCAACCAGCAGTTCCCGCAGATAGTCGGATGGCCCATTTTTCCGAAGTCGTCATCGCCTTGATCTTGCGTCTGGAGAAGATTAGTCCAAGCAATGCAGTGATGAAAATCAACCCGGAGAACCCTAGTATGATAAGCCAAAATTTATTCAGATCTAAGAGTGGCGTACGCTCCAGCGGCATATCCGGTGCCATCCCTAAGATCATATGTGTAACCTTACCAGACTCATTCGTGCGGAAGGCAATTTGTTCGGTACCTCCCTCGAGTTGGAACATATTGNNGGACCGATTTCACTATACAATTGTTGTTCACTACCACTACCCAAGGATAGCTTATTATCCTCAACCGAGACATTCAGCTGAACGAAAAAGTTGAAAAACTTATCAATATCACTGATGTTTCGACGTGTAAATTGATAGGCTCCAGCATATTTCTGAATAGATTCCGCAGAAGCGAATAATTCAGGCTGCTTCGCATCAGGAGCGGGGTAATAGCGGTTGAAAAAGGCTTGGATGAGACCTGCAGCGGAATCACTGCCTTCACCACCGTTGTAGGATACAAAGATGCCTACATGCTTGGCTGGCACAAGGTATAATTCC
>DOJM01000418.1:0-1159 GCA_003529225.1 Paenibacillus sp. | reverse complement strand
ATCCACCTTCGAATGTAGGTGTGCCTGGAATAAAACTGCCGTTCTCGCTACTGTACCCTACAACATTGTTGGGCATGAATGACTCCGGCAAAGGTTCTACTACAGTCGAATATTTCATGTCGAGCGCATCAAAAATATATTTCTTTATATAATCATTGTAAGGAACACCGCTAACTTCCTCTACAATTAGACCTGCGAGTGTAGCGCCGTAGTTCGAATAAGAACTTATCTGTCCGGGTGGTCTTACTCGTGCCAACATATGCTTATTGAGTGTTTCCGAGATTGACCCCGGCAATTTGGCAGGGTCTGTAGTGATTTGATAACCAACTCCACCTTCTTCGAACCCTGCTGTATGTGTCATCAAATGGCGCATAGTGATAGGCTCAGGATAAGTAGCAGGGATCTTCACTGATTTCAGGTAGGTGTTAATATCCGCGTCTAGATCAATTTTGCCTTGCTCGACCAGTTGCATCACCGCTGTCCAGGTAAACAGTTTTGTCGTTGAAGCGATTCGAAACATGCTGGTTGTCGGGTCAACGGGTGCTGCCTTTTCCAGATTGGAACTGCCATAACCTTTGGCCAAAATAATCTTGTTGTCCTTTATGATCGAGATGACCGCTCCCGGAATTTGCAGCCGATTCATATCTTGTTCCATAATGCCATTAACGAAGGCAGTCAGACTCGAGGTATCATCGAGACTGGCAGGTGCTTCAGTCTGAGTTATAGGTAGCACGGTTTGATCCGTCTTGGTCTCGGCTGATGTCTGGTTCCCGGGTAACATCAGGCTTGCGCCTAGTCCGGCACTAATCACAGCCAATAGGGTTAGACCAGCGATCCATCTTTTTTTCATAGATGTTAACATTATTATCCTCCACATCATCATTTATTGGGATTGGATGATCATCCACCTAACGCTTATAGACATTATCAGAGTAGTGTGAATGGAACGTTAACAAGACTATAAAAAAACAGACTGCCATCCGCCGCCTTCAACGACAGATCGTAGTCTATTTTCATCGGGAAGGATAGCTCAAGATTTTCACGATTACTAATTCATATGAAGTTAGTTACTGAATTGGTGAAAGATGTTAAACGAAAGTCTCTAAATAAATTGAAAAACAGGGGAGGATCTCACATAGACATTTCAATGAGTCTTCAA
>DOJM01000424.1:16071-18322 GCA_003529225.1 Paenibacillus sp. | reverse complement strand
CGCCCAGATACTCTCGGAGGTCTCCATTGGTATGGTCGACATATTTATATTCCTGCCCCGTCAATAAGCTCAAGTTCATCAACTTTTTCAAAATAATTCAGCACCTTCAGGCGTAGCTCTTGAAAGGAAGACGTTGTTTTTTTACGTGGATACGGCAAATCAACCGGGACAATCTTACGTATTTTCCCGGGGCGAGGTTCTAGAATCACTACCCGATTACCTAGAAATACAGCCTCATCAATATCATGCGTTACAAAAATCATGGTTGTTTTGTTGGCCCGCCAAATGTCCAGTAACACCGTCTGCATATGCGCTCTAGTGAACGCATCCAGANNTTAACTTGACGAGATCAATCAACTCATCGACCTTGCGTCTAATTTCTTTGTTGCCTAGCGGCAAATCGGAAGCAATATTCTTCTCTACGGTGAGCCATGGAAATAGACGATGCTCTTGAAAAATAAATCCATTATCGATTCCGCGACCCCCAATCTCCGTCCCTCCTAAGGTAACGCTCCCCGTATATCCACTGTCCAAACCGGCCACGATGCGCAGCAGCGTGCTTTTGCCACAGCCACTGGGCCCGATGACCGTAATGAATTCCCCCTCTTGCACATGGAGATCAACATTATATAGTGCCTGAACATGCCCTCCGGTAGACTCAAAACGTTTATTTAGATTTGAAATCGACAGCAACGCTTCTCCCATCTCGCCCCCTCCTTCAATTCTGTATACAAAAAAACAGAGGTATTGCGCTTTTAACATTCGCAATACCTCTGTAGGAACAGTCGGTAATTTTTATTCAAAGTAAACCAATCTGAATTATAATATTTAAAATATCATCCATTTGAAAAGCTGTCAACAATAAAACTTAGTTCAGACACACTTGTTCACATCAGATATCTTAAATATAAATATACGCTTGAGATCACAATGGACAGCAGCATTAAAGGGAAGCCCACCTTCAAGTACTTCATGAACGTAATCGGATAGCCCTCTTTTCCAGCTAGACCAGCAACGATCAGATTGGCACTGGCACCGATCAATGTACCATTGCCACCCAAGCAGGCACCCAAGGCTAGACTCCACCAGAGGGGCTCCAGATTGGTGATTCCCATCTGTCCCATCTCCTGTATCAAAGGAATCATCGTTGCTACAAAAGGAATATTATCAAGAAACGCAGAAGCAATTGCACTTACCCATAAGATCATCATCGAGCTCATGAGCACATCCCCACCCGTTAAATCAATCGCTTTGGCAGCCAGCTCCGCGATGACACCTGTCTCGACGAGTCCTGATACCAAAACAAACAGTCCGATAAAAAAGAAGATCGTAATCCATTCCACGCTGTGAAAAGCTTTTTCCAGCATGTGTTCTCCTCCGGTTAATAAGAGCAGTAAAAAAGCCCCTGCTAAAGCAACCGTCGCCGACTCCAAATGTAACGCCTGATGTAAAAAGAAGCCCGTAATCGTAATTCCAAGTACGACCAAACATTTTTGCAGCAGCTTATGATCTGTAATCATTACCTTCTCATCCATGTCCATGATGCTCTGCTGCAATTCCGGTGTGGATTTAATTTGCTTACTAAACATCAGTAGTAAAAGCGGGATATAAGCCAACATAATGATGATAATCACAGGTGTTAGATTGCTGATAAAGGACATAAAAGTCAGCTCTTTCACCGCACTGCCGATCATAATATTCGGTGGATCTCCAATCAATGTTGCCGTCCCACCGACATTCGATGCAATAATTTGTGACATCAAAAAAGGCAGCGGATTTATGCGTAGTTGCCTTGTAATACTGAAGGTAACAGGCACCATAAGTAGCACTGTTGTAACATTATCCAAGAAAGCAGAAGCCACAGCAGTAACAACAAACAAAGCAATCAGTATTCTTCTCGGCTTCCCTTTCGCAAGTTTTGCTGATTTCACTGCCGCATATTTAAAAAGTCCTGTCTCTGCAGTAATCCCTACAATCATCATCATCCCTACAAGTAATCCGATGGTATTAAAATCAATATGATGTAGTGCCGTCTCCTGATCCACAATGCCCATCGCTACCATAACAATTGCGCCTAACATCGCTAAGATTGTACGATGAATTTTCTCAGAAATAATCAGTCCATAAATCAGTAGAAAAATACCTATCGCCCAAATCGCTTGCTGTTCCATGATATCCCCCGGTCCTTCTCTTTAATTTCGTTAATGTGTAACCTACTCATTATATAACCTATTTATCATAAATTAGATTT
>DOJM01000424.1:8011-16044 GCA_003529225.1 Paenibacillus sp. | reverse complement strand
TATTTTTCGCACTGGAATTGTGGATTATTCAATAAAAAACGACTCTGCCGAGTATTTATTGGAGAGCCGTTTTTTATGGAGTCAATTATTTCATTTTCAAAACCTGAGGCTCCTTGAAAGCGGTCAAAATACCTCTACTCTGCACAATAATCATACCGCTTTCCAGCAAGGTTGGACCGAACACTCTACCTGATGTTTTGAGCTGCACAACCGGTTTTGCGGAAATCAAATCTATCGCGATTAATTTGCCGTCAGTCTGGGCCGANNCTTACTGAATCACTGATTTATTGGCCATTTTAACACCATAAATGCTCTGTTCTTTACTAAAAAGAGTTCTTCCATCGTAAGGCCCAGCGGCGTAGGATAACTTAGCTCCGATGGATTCGTAAGAATAATTATCGCGTGTTACGGTAGCAGGATCAGCATTGACTGGATAGCTGTAAACACCTTTTTGTCCTGTTATAAAAATTCTGTCACCGTCACTCCAAGCAATGCCCCCCTTTGGTGCTTCGGGATCATTTGGGTCAATATTAGCAGGGTTATAAACTACCGTCTTCACTACTTTACCTGTCTTAACATCCAAACTGTCGAGTGTAGTAAGAGGAAGAGCGTCGAATAAGGTAGCCTTCCGTTGTGTTATAAGCGTTCCATTAATCTCAGTAATCGGAAAATAATGATCTCTGTTATTCCAAAGCTCTTTACCCGTTGTTCGATCAAAGGCATGTAGAATGTCATACGTATACGCTCCGGATTCTGAGTTTTGAGCTAATATCAGGTTCCCCTCAACCATGAACGGTTCATACAGCATTTCACCGAAATTATCACGCCATTGCAATTTCCCATCCTTCAGATTGTAGGCTTGGACATCACCATTTGCTGTAGCAAATAGCTGATCTTTATCAATAACCAATTGACTGATACCTTTACTGTTTACTGATGAGCTCCATTTATTTTTTCCAGTAGCGGCATTAACTGCATAGATTGTACCCGCCTCCGAAGTTACATAAGTCACGCCGTTTTGATAGAGCAGCGGTGTCTTTAATTTAGAGCCGTATTTCCACGCTACTTTTCCAGTTTGAACGTTAATGGCGAGCAGTTGACCCTTCTGAAGGATAAAAGCTTTACCTGCTCCAACGACAACAACCCCTTTACCCATGAGATAGTCCGTAGGTACATTTTCAGAAGTTGGTAAATCCATTGAAGTTGACCACTCCACCTTCGCAGCAGGCAGGTTTGCATAATAATCCTCAAAATTCGAGCCTACATACGAGGTGTGTGAATCAACCGCAACAGCTTGTGCCGGATTTACCATAAGTAATACCCCTAAACCAATAATCGCAGTACGAAAATATGACTTCAATAATGTTCCTCTCACCACCACACGCCTCCTCATATAAATGCCTCAATTGGATAGATTCTCAAAATAAAAATATAATACTAATGACGAGCAGGATGTAAGAACATGGATTATTATTCCTCATTTTGACATTGATAAGAACGGAAATCAAAACATTTACTCATAAACTTACAATTTGTAAGTTATTGTGTTATAATAATCACATTCTTCTATAAACGAACAAGCTTTATCAAATATATGAATAACAAGGGGTTTGTAATCATGAGTAACAAGGTAACCACAGCACCAGCATCCGATTTTGAATTCGGTATCTACACCTTAGGAGACATTGTAGCTGATTGTCATACCGGGACTAAGATCAGCCCGAAACAACGACTCGACGAAGTTGTAGCTGCGGCCAAGCTGGCGGATGAGACGGGGCTTGATGTATTCGGTGTAGGTGAGCATCATCGTCTTGATTTTGCGATTTCTTCGGTTCCAGTCGTGCTGGCAGCCATCTCCCAGGTTACCCGCAGAATTAAGCTAACGAGCGCCACTACTGTATTAAGCACCATTGATCCTGTGCGCGTGTTTGAGGATTTCGCCACACTTGATCTACTGTCAAATGGCCGTGCAGAGATTATCGCTGGACGTGGTGCTTTTGTGGAATCTTTTCCGCTCTTTGGGTATAAACTTGATGACTATCATCGACTATTTGCCGAGAATATCAATCTGCTTCTCGAGCTTAATAAGCATGAAATTATGAACTGGGAGGGCTCCTTTCGCTCATCCTTGAAGAATTCTGAGATTGCACCACGCCCTCTTCAGCAAAACCTTCCGGTATGGATTGGTGTAGGTGGTTCTCCTGAAAGCGCGGAAAAAGCTGGCGTACTCGGAACTGGAATGGCCATCGCCATTCTTAGCGGTAGTCCAGAACCTTTCCAAGAACTTGCAGCAACTTATCGACGCGCTGGAATTCAAGCGGGTCATACCCCTGAATCTTTAAAAATTGCGATTACTAGCCACGGCTACATTGCCGAAACTTCACAACAGGCGCTCGATGAATATTCCCCGTACTACTATAGTTATCGTAATTCCATCAGCCCAAAACCTGGACAAGAATACAGCGTGTCTCGTGACGACTTTGGGCAATATGTATCTGCTGATAACACGATGGCTGTCGGCAGCCCGCAGCAAATTATCGAGAAAATCCTCTATCAGCATGAGCTGTTCGGCCATAGCCGCTTTATGACTCAGCTCGATATCGGCGGCCTTCCTTACGCCAAGGTAGCCAAGGCAATTGAACTATTGGCAACAGAAGTCGCCCCTGTCGTACGACGCGAGATCGCCAAGAAAAGAAGCAGATAGAACTGAAAGCTGTCCAAGTAAGCAAAGTAGCGCTTCTCCCGTTCGTGGAGAAGCGCTACTTTGCTTTTGCTCCATTGTGGCTTGCCTGCGTTGTGGGCTTGCCTGCGTTGTGGCCTGCCTGCATTGTGGCTTGTAGCAGCACGTTATGCAGAGTGTCCAAGCCCAGCCCCTCAGCCATTTCCGACATCCGACAAAGGGAATATTACTCCTTCTTATTCATCCATAACGACTCGGCTCAAATCAAATCACTCACATCTCACAATAAACATTTTATTTCCCCATATTCATCCATACCTTAAACTGGACTTGAGGAACCTGCAAATGCCCGAATTTGCAGGAATCATCGCCTTCGCCACTCTCGTATCATTAATAAATGTATTTTTGCAGGACTATTCATCAGCTACCCGTTATAGGTACTGGACTAGTCAACCATCAGCATCTTTAACCTTTACCTTGCGGCTGATTTCCTTTATTTCCTTAATTTTATTAATGTCCTTAATCAATCCTTACCTTTTTGCAAAAAAAAGCTGCCCCCTAAGTAGATTCACTACTTTTGAGACAGCACTTATGCTCATCACGCAAAGGATGGTTTATTGTTATCTACCTTCCCGCTAATAAGCTTCTTATATTCATCGTCTCCACCATCTAAAGAAGGCGCAGTATAAATTTGAGCTGAAGCTGGTTGCTGAGCGGAATGGCTCGACCCTGTTTTACTTGTGGTATTCTTATTATCTTCTGCACTCCTGCTTCCACCACTTGCAGAGCGGAGAACAGCACCAGATAAGTTGTTAATACCCTTTATTCGCTTCATGCTGAATCCTCCCCTACTAAATGATTGATGGTACGGAATAAATCCTGATTATTCGCAACTACCGCCTTAAGATCATCCGCAGATAATCCATCACTCCCTGAAAAGTGTACGGAAAGAACATACTTCTTACCTAGAGGATAGCATAGGATATATACCTCTGCAACTTCAGTGCGTTGAAAAAAAGTCCATTTGCTTGATAAAAATGCATCTACCACACTAGGCTGCTTCTCATTTCCTTTCGTTACAGTCAAGGAATAGGAGTGCCCACGTCCGACATTCCCTCCCACCTGAACAAGCTGTTCCTTCTCTTGAGCCTGCCAGATCGCAGCACCGATCACACGACAATGCTTCGGAGGTAAGAAAGAATTGCGGATCGCCTCACTGAGTGCGTGATACTTCTCTCCATCCTCAGAGATGGTCACATTACTATTATATTGCCAAAAAAAATGAAGGATACTTTCTATGCGCCTTAATTCCATCTTTAGCTGCTCTAAATCTTTCACCGGGTCACGGAACTTTCCAAACCCCTGGACACTATCAATAATCTTACCACAGCTCACATCCACAGCAGCCGTAGGATTATCATGGTGCATCTCATACTCTAAAGCTGTAATTCCCGATAAATCGGACAACAGATGATATTCTTCAACATTCTGTCCAGGGATTAAATCGTCGCGGGCAGTCACCTGATCCGGCACTAAGCAAAAGACACGATTACGTCGTAATCTGGCCCAAAACAAACCCATTTCAAACCCCGTATTATCACGAGTCACATAATAAAATTTACCGCGTATTTTGGCGACATCATCTGGCGAGAACACAAATACGGCAAAATCGCTCTCGTCCAAATTTCTCTCCAGTGCCTCCATCGTGTATTCATTCGCTCGAAAGGCATTGGCATACCAAGGATGTACTTCAGCATCCCTCTTCAACTGCTCATGAATCGCTCTTGCATAACGTATGGATTCCCTGGAAGATCCAATGAATAGCTTTGGTTTAGTCACGGCAGTACTCCTTCATCCTTCCCGATATGTAATAATTATACAAGTCTTTAGACCACCGGAAAAGAGGCCAAGTTCTCATAATATCTCAAAAAATATTATTCTAAACCTCGTAAAGTGGGTAAAAAATTACGACTACTTTGAAAAAGCGAGGTTACTATGAAAAAAATGATAGGTGTTACATTGCTTGCAGCTAGCCTTATGGGTATAGCAGCGTCACAGCCTGCTGAAGCTAAAACGGCAGCAGTTAGTTATACCGCTCAGGTATACGCGAACTCTTTAAATGTACGCAATGAGCCGGCAAAGAATGCAACTGTTGTAGGATCTATTAAGAACGGAGCAAAAGTAACTGTGANNACCGATGAACAGCACGGGTGGTTAAAGGTTAAGACGGGGAACACCTCTGGCTGGGTAGCAGGCTATTACCTTAAAAAGGTGAACAATAGCTCCAAACAATCTGGCGCTTCAGGATCATCGGTTGCTTCCAAACCCAGCACCACTCCTTCCACCTCAACCAGCGCCTTGAGTAGTACCGCAAAGGTAACAGTTACGGCAGATTCACTGCGCATCCGAAGCGGTCCAGGAACACAATATAAGGTACTCGGTTCTTTAAAGGCTAAGGATACCGTCGCTCTCCTCCTTCGTCAGAATGATTGGGCACGAATTCGGACAGCTAGTGGTGACATCGGTTGGGTCGCGGCACAATATATCCGAACTGGAACCACGCCAAGCAGCACAAGCACTACAAGCACCGTTTCGCGCACAGGAAATTTGCGAGGAAAATTAATCGTTGTAGATCCCGGTCATGGCGGCAGTGATCCGGGAATGCTCGGCACTACATATAACACCATGGAAAAGGATTTGAATCTGCAAACTGCAATTTATGTTCGCGATGCCCTTGTAGCTAAAGGTGCACGGGTAGAAATGACACGTACCCGAGAGGATCAGAAGCCTACACTCGCTCGGCGTGTTCAGATGAGTGAGGCTCTGCGTGCAGATGCATTTGTAAGCATTCATTATAATTCTTCTCCGAAAAAAGTGTCCGGGACACTGACCTTCTTTTACTCCGAATCCGATGATCTGAAGCTGGCACGAGCAATTGAAACCCGGCTGGGACAAGGTATCGGCCTTAAGAGCAACGGGTTGTCCTTTGGCGATTATCACATCCTGAGGGAGAGTCGAATTCCTGCTACCTTAATTGAACTCGGATTCCTTACCAATCCTATAGATGAATCTATTGTCCGCAAATCCTCCTATCAGAAAAAAGCAGCCAAGGCTATCGCCGAAGGATTGGCAGACTACTTCAAAAACTAGCCAGACCTACAAATAATCAGTAAAGAAGCAGGCTAGGAAATTCCCTAGCCTGCTTTAGTTTGTATTTCGTATTTAGCCTTCGATTAATCCCTTCTTGATCAGGAAATTACGAGCTACATCCTCTTCCTTGAGCGCATCCACATCAACCTCTGCGTTCAATTGCTGCATTTCTTCGTCACTGATCTGTCCGTTCAATTGATTTAAGATGCCTTCCAATTCAGGGTATTTATCTAGTGTTTCCTGACGAATAATCGGTCCTGCATCATAAGGTGGGAAGAATTCTTTATCATCCTGCAGAATCACCAGATCATGTACTTTAATTTGCGCATCCGTCGCATATGCATTGGTTACATCGGTTTCCCCATCGTCGATCGAACGGTACATGATACCATGGTCCATTCCTTTACTCTGCTTGAAATCCATACCGTAGAGTTTTTGGATACCAGGGTATCCGTCCTCACGATCCAAGAACTCGAATTCTACGCCAAGAACCATTTCTCCAGACACTTTCGCCAAATCGCTAAAAGTCTTTAGATTGTACTTCTCAGCCGTTTCGCGACTAACAGCTAAAGTATAGGTATTATTTTTGCCGAATGGATCCAGAAAGGCCAGACCATCTTTTTCAAGCAGTTCTCTGGTTTTTGCCAACGATTCCTCGGAGTTTCCAGTCTTCTCCTGATAGTAATTAGCTACAATAGTACCGGTGTAATCCGGGTATAGCTGGATGTTATTATTCTCAAGTGCACTCCAAGCTACATTAGAGCCTCCCAAGTTCATCTGACGCTTCACTTTAATATCTGTTTTATCTTCTATCAGATCTGCCATCATATGAGCGAGTAGAACATTCTCCGTAAAGTTTTTTGAGCCGATCGTGATTTCTCCACTGTTACCTGCAGCAGCGTTATTATTCCCGCCCCCACACCCGGCAAGTAACGTCCCCATTAATACTGTAGTTAAAACGCCTGTCATCAATTTTGGAATTTTCATATATAATCTCCCCTTTTATATTCTTTCAAGACCAGCGTTTGAGTTTAGTTATACTTTCAATCCCTTTGGAGTCGTTAACCGTTCAAGCAATCCAAGCAGGTAATCCAGCACGAGTGCAAGAACCGCGGCCGGAATAGCGCCAAGTAAGGTTAGTGCTTCGATGTTCCGTTGAATACCCAGGAAAATAAATTCACCCAATCCGCCAGCACCGATAAAGGCTGCCAGTGTTGCTGTCCCTACATTAATAACTGCAGCAGTACGGATCCCAGCCATAATTACACTTAAAGCTAAAGGGAGTTGAACTCTGAATAGAATCTGCCAGCTCTTCATCCCCATTCCCCGGGCCGCTTCCACTATAGACGGATCCACATCAGTAATTCCCGTGTAGGTATTACGGATAATTGGCAGCAGTGAATACAGAAATAAAGCTACAACCGCCGTCTTCATCCCTATACCAAATAGAGGAATCATAAAACCGAGCATCGCCAGACTAGGTATCGTCTGAAGAATTCCAGCCGCACCAAGCGTAATCCCTTTCAGAGGTTTAACCCGTGTAATCATGATTCCAAGCGCAATGCCAACAATAATTGCAAATAACATGGACAAGAGCACAAGTTGCATATGCACTCCCATAGAATGAATCAAATCTTCCCTGCGTATATCTAATTGATATATAAGTTGTTGCCATAACGATTGATCTCTCATACAGACACTTCCTCCTCTTTCACGCCTCCCCATTGTGCGGCAAACGCCGTCAGAAGACTGCCTCTTGTAACAATCCCGGCAATGTTCCCCTCAGCGGTTACAATCGGAATAATGCCGTAAGGAGCTTCCGTAATCAATGATAATGCGTCTCTTGCTGTTGCTGTATCCTGCAGCACCACCCCGGGTGGTGTCATAATTTCTTCGATAGTAAGGCTTTGTTCCATTTTAGCGGTAACATCATAAGCGGAGACTATGCCAAGCAGCTTACCTTTCTCGTTTCCAACCAGTAATGTATCCATTTTGCGTTGACGCATAAAGGTAAGAGCTTTACCCAGCGTTCGGCTTGGAAGAGATGTGGATGGATTGTCACGCATGACTTCTGTTACGGGGATATACTCAGGGTTTTGGTAAATACGGTTTTTGCCGATAAATGACTCTACGAAATCATTAGCAGGCCGGCTGAGCAGCTCATACGGTGTATCTAGTTGAACGATTACACCATCTTTAAGAA
>DOJM01000424.1:4811-7919 GCA_003529225.1 Paenibacillus sp. | reverse complement strand
GGATAACGTTTGGCATATAGGGCCGGATCAAGTCCGACTAGACGGAGCATTTCGAGCACCCGTTCTTTTCTCTTATTCACATCCCACCCCTTTAGGTCGGGAATAAGGCCTACATTGTCTTCTATGGTGTAGTGCGGGAACAAACCAGCTTGTTGAATAACATAACCGATGTTCTTGCGGAGGGTTACGGGGTTCTCCTTGGTGATATCCTTGCCGTGGATATAAATATGGCCTGAAGTATGCGGAACAAGACGATTTATCATTTTCATCGTTGTTGTCTTTCCGCAACCGCTCGGACCGATCAATACTAGTATTTCTCCAGCTTCAATTTCAAAGCTAATATTCTTAACTGCTTCATAACCATTCGGGTATTTCTTACCTACTTTTTCAAATTTCAGCATAGGGTCTCTCCTTCTTATCTCTATCATTAGATCATCTCGCCGGGCGACTCTGTAAGTTAAACTATAACAAACAACTCCCCAACTGACAACCTCCATTATTTTAATAAGTTGTTTGTAAATAAATGTAATATTGTGATTATAAAAAAGGCTATCCAGTGATAACCCCCGCTGGATAGCCTTTTTTTGATCTATTATTATAAATGATTCTCTACATTTTTATTAATAAATTGCTCTGTTCTTTGGTACATTTTCTCATCACCAACTGNNTGACATGTGGACCTGGGGAGATTGTTACGTTCGCACCTCGGCGAAGCGCTATAATCGTAGCACCTGTATTCTGCCAAAATTGTAAGGCTCCAATGGTTTTGCCAACCACATGTGATTCTTCATGGATTGTAATTTCTTCCGGGTGGTACGGCTTTAAATTCTTCATCCGGTCTGATGCCTCGATAATTCCAGTTAGTAGCCTCTCGAACTTGCCGTCGAGCTTCTTCTTTTCAAGCAACAATTGCTCTAGATCCTGTTTCAACGAATAAGCTGATTTCAGATAGTTATTCCTGGTAATATACTCATACGCCTTTTGATCAGAGATGACAATAATCTCTTTTCCCTGCGAACCAAACACTATATTCTCATCCTTCAATAATCCCATAGCCTTACGAATCGTCTCGGGAGAAACATGATATTGCCCTGCCAATAGAGAACGCCCGGATAGCTTACTCTGTACGGGAAATTCCCCGCTTACAATTCTTTGTGCAATATCAAGGGCTATAGACTTATAACCGGATATTTCTTGCATGGACATTGTCGATCTCCTTACTCTGGCGTGAATTATAAACATGCTCAAGTATACCTTTTTTCACTCACCAAATAAAGATGTCCTGTCTTATACAAACATTTGATAGACCAAAAATAAATTTAACGATACAACCAGACCAGAGATAAGCCAGCCGAGAGCCGCTGTCATCTTACGATTCACTAACCCGCCCATAATCTGACGATTGCTTGTAAACATAACCAGTGGTACCAGAGCAAAGGCAATCCCAAAGGACAAGATCACCTGGCTGATAACGAGTGCTTTCGTTGGATTTACACCAAAACCGATGATAGCCAAAGGTGGAATAATCGTAATCGCACGACGTAAGTACAGATTAATTCTTTTGTTGATGAAACCTTGCATCACTACATCACCAGCCATAGTTCCTACAGATGAGCTCGATAGTCCTGCGATGAGTAGTCCTAAACCAAAAGAGATCGCCGTTACGAGCTCAGCTAAATGACTAAATTGCTGAAACGCAACATCCAAGTCCTCAACTACGAGACCATTTTTGAAAAATAATGCGGCTGAGACAATAACCATCGCCAGATTAACCGCGCCTGCAATAATCATCGCAATAATAATATCTATGAATTCCAATTTAAAGATCTGTTTCTTCTCCGCTTCATTCATCCCTACAATGCGGTTCTGAGTAAGTGATGAATGTAAATAAATCGCATGCGGCATCACTGTAGCGCCTAGAATCCCTGCGGCCAAGAGGATACTGTCTACCCCTTCAAACTTAGGTGTGAACATGCCTACTGCAACTGCACCCATATCCGGTTTAGCAACAATAACTTGAAAGGCGAATGCTAAAACGACAATAAGAATCATTGCAGCAATTCCGGCCTCAAGTGAGCGGTATCCCCGGCGCTGAAGCTCTAAGATAGCAAAAGAACCAACGGCAGTAATCNNGGCAGCATAGGGATATCAAACAATAGATAAAGTCCTAATGCTGCCCCGATAAACTCTGCCAGATCCGTAGCTATTATCACCAGTTCACTTTGAATCCATAAGAAGATCGATACACTCTTCGGGAAACGATCATGAGCAATCTCCGGCAGGTTCTTCCCGGTAGCAATACCAAGCTTGGCCGACAATGCCTGAATAAGAACAGCCATTAAGTTCGAGGCTACAATTACCCATAATAAGAGATAGCCGTATTTTGAACCCGCTGTAATGTTGGTGGCAAAATTACCCGGATCCAGATAAGCAACCGCAGCGATAAACGCTGGACCTAAGAAAGGAAGTAATCTTTTTATTCCTTTGGTCTCCCCATTAAGTACGGCTTGCGCCGAAATGGAGTTTTTATGTTGTCTCATATGCGGTTGTTCTATATGTGGTTGTTCTATTAAAGTTTGTTCCAACATGTCAATTCCTCCTCTTGCCCAAAAAAAGTTGTCTATNNTACACGAAAGTTTCCTATGTGCAACTTATATTTAAAGTATATGCTCATTTCTGAAAAATGTAAATATGTTTCATTATAATTTTTCATATGCTTGTCCACCTACGACCAAGAACAAAAAAAGCTGGACGATGATCAGGAAATTACCCGATCTTCGCCCAGCTTAAGCCAATTACTCCGAAATGCTTATGGTGTGAGACTTTGAATATCTCTTCTCATTTGTTCATTCTGCAATTTCAGCTCATTCAATTCTTTCTGAAGCTCCTGATAATCAGGAGACGCTTGCTTTCTCGACCCATGCCCGTGTCCATGTTTCCCACCCAGTCCGAACATCATAAATAACATCATTAAAGGGCAGATCAATGTGATTAACCAAGACCAATTCATAGCTTAACCTCCTAGAATTTCATTATGACCTCTTTATCATAAAGAAAAGTTATGGAGAAAGGATGTGCTGGCGGTTACGAATTCTTCTTCCATGTATC
>DOJM01000424.1:2775-4769 GCA_003529225.1 Paenibacillus sp. | reverse complement strand
GAATCCGGATTAAGATACGCATCCCAGCGTTCATCGTCTTCTTTAGGACCGTCGTTATCTTTTAGCAATCGCTCATATAGATTAACTTCCGCCTTGATCGCGTGTTTTGCAGATACCCAGTGGATGGTCGCTTTAACCTTACGTTCATTAAACCCACTTCCACTCTTCGTTCTCGGATCATAGGTGCAGCGAAGCTCTATAACTTCTCCGGTTGCTTCGTCCCTGGTCACTTCATTGCACTTAATGAAATAGGCGCCCTTTAACCTTACCTCATTCCCTATAGTCAGCCTGTGATAACCTTTGGGTGGCTCCTCCATGAAATCCTCTTGTTCAATATACAGCGTCCGTGAAAAAGGAACTTCTCTTTCTCCCAGCGTCTTATCCTCACTGTTATTCTCAATCGTCAGCCATTCGCTTTGATCCTCAGGATAGTTAGTAATAACCACCTTTAAAGGCTTGAGAATAGCCATCACGCTAGGAGCCTTCGCCTTCAAATCTTGTCTGAGCGCATGCTCTAACATGGCAATATCCACAATGGTGCTATTTCTGACAAATCCAATTTCCTTCACAAAATTCCGAATACTTTCAGGTGTGAAACCTCTTCTCCGCAGTCCGCGAAGCGTTGGAAGTCTTGGATCATCCCATCCATCCACATATTGTCCGGTAACCAGTTGTCTGATATACCGCTTACTAGTGACGACGCCAGTGATATTTACTCGTCCAAACTCCCTTTGCTTAGGAGCCTCAAGGGTATCTAGTTCATTCAACACCCACTCATACAGTGGTCGGTGATCCTTGAACTCAATTGAGCATAAGGAATGCGTAATGCCTTCGATAGCATCTTGTATCGGATGGGCAAAATCATACATCGGATAGATGCACCAATCGTTACCCGTTCTATAATGCTCTGCATGGATGATTCTAAATATCACCGGATCACGCAAGTTAATATTAGGTGAGCTCATATCTATTTTAGCCCGCAATACTCTGGCTCCCGTCGGATAGGCTCCATTCCTCATCTCCGTGAATAACTTCAAATTCTCTTCCACAGAACGCTCCCGATAAGGGCTGTTCTTTCCCGGCTCCGTAAGCGTTCCTCTATAAGCTGACACCTCTTCAGGTGATAAATCACAGACATAGGCTTTTCCTTTTTGGATTAACTTTACTGCGCTATTGTATATTTTTTCCGAATAGTCTGATCCGTAGAAAGTATGGTCTGGCGGGTAGCCCATCCATAGCATATCTTCGCGAATAGCATTTACATACTCCAGATCCTCTTTTAAAGGATTGGTGTCATCAAAGCGCAAATGGAACTTCCCGCCATACTTTTTCGCAGTCGTATAGTTCGTGTGAATGGCATACGCACTGCCAATATGCAGATACCCGTTAGGCTCCGGTGGGAATCTCGTGCAAATATCTCTACTGTAAGTCCCAGCTTCCAGCTCTTCTTGAATCAATCTGTCGATGTAACTCTCTGCTAATACTTCCGGTTCCTTGTTCATTGGTATTACCTCCTGTTTATAAGTGATATCCGCCTGATTATTCTGCACAAGCATAAACGCCTTCGGCGTCCTATAAGGACGGTAAGCGTTTAAGCGAGAAANNTATACTTTCTTATATTTAAATAAAAAGAACCTCACCTCCAAGACTTATGGTCTTGGGGACGAAATTCTCGCGGTACCACCCCAGGTTCATTAATATGTCGCCATATTAATCTCATCAAGTACGGCAATGCAGCTTACGCAGTGCTTATACTCTAGCTCTATAACAGGAGCTCCCGTCATACCATCCCCGTCGATCGGTTCCGATATACCGCTCAGAGGCTTGTTTCGATAAAATCTCCCTTACCCTGTTCTCATCATCCAGGGCTCTCTGTGAAAGAATGATTTTATTTACTCTTCTCGTCATCGCGTTTAATTATTTTGTATAGGATACCAAATAGATGGTCCTGTGTAAATGGTGCTGTACTTCTGTCTGCTTACGATTTAATCCTC
>DOJM01000424.1:0-2743 GCA_003529225.1 Paenibacillus sp. | reverse complement strand
TAGTTACAAATCGCCATACTATAAAGCACCGAGGCTAATGGTTCTTCCGTATTGGCATGCATAGACCGCTCTAAGTAGGCTAACGCCTCCTCGAACTTATCCATTTCATACAGCAGTAACCCAGCATCCAGTGATAGGTCATAGCTCTGTTCCATCGGATAGTAGCCTGTCCACATTAATCGTATCCCCTGCTGAAGATCCAGCATTTCTTCATCACTGGCATCCGGCAGCAGCTCCGAAATCTGTTCAGCACTATGGATAAACCATTCTGCATCATATCCACCTAAGCGCCAAAAAGCCAAAATCTGCTGGAGCCCCATCGTATCTAATTGCTGATCCATCCATTCCTTCATACTGAAGAAATCATCCGGGCCAAAACGCTCTATAAACCGCTTGTAACCTAACCGAGTGTTCGTATAGCTCATCGGCGCGTCCAGCATAAGAATACATCCGATATTCAAGTTCTTATAATGATGAGTGGTAAATAAGGAGTATGCTCCTTTTTGCTCCAACATATGCTGAATTGCATGATAATTCGCCGTTAAGGAGAAGCTACCGTGANNGTGATGAATCAGCAAAGGTGGTTCAGCAAATTCCCAATTTTCTATCCGGTGATCTCCCTTATCCGCTGTAAGGAGTACGAACCCTTCTGTAGACAGCTTAGCTAGCCGCTCCAGACAACTAAGCCCCACCACAGGAAACAGAATATGAGAATCCTCCAGCTTCTGCTGATAGAGCTTTATAACATCGTAATAGGGATAGGTTTCCACTTCGTAATTAGCCGCCCGAACATAATGATACTGTGGAATGATTGTACCGAGTACATCAGAGGGATTATTCGAATCTGCGTCCTCTGAATACTGAATCGACACCTCACATTCAAATATTTTACCTTCATCCACATAAATTAATTCCTGCGGGACACTGTCAAAAAAATAATTCGCCACAAGCAGCAGCGGCTGCTGTAAATCACCGGGTTTGATACTGAGCTTAGCGTGCACTAAATACAGTTCAGTATCCTGTACAGCATCAAAACGTGCGAAATCCAGTATACCCTGCTCTACGAATGGAAGTAAGCTTGGGTGCTGCTGCCAGCTGGTTATATTTTTAACGGGTAAATCACTCATCACATAACGAAAAGGAGGAAGTGGAGTCCCCGCATAATCTATGATCTCAGATAGCTTCTTAAGGATATGGAACGCTAATCGGCCCGCTCCCGCTCCCAATTCTAGTATAGTGACTGTTTCAGAGAGATGTCCTTGTCCAGCCCGGTCTTGCAGGAATCCAAAGATCATTTCCGCATATGCTGTCGCAATCATAGGATTACTCGTAATATATTGCGGAACCTGATCATTATTCCAAGCCTTTAATCCCTGTTCTTCATAATAAGCCCGCTGCAATTCCCAAATGGGTGCTTCACTGAAGCGATAGTGCTGCCCTTCGTTACCTGTCATCTATTTCTTAACCTGCTCTCTGTATATCTTGTTAAACAACTATGATATTTATTCCGCTCTTAAAGTGCGTGACCTGAAAATGACATATTCAGCCTCAGCAGGAATGGAAACAGAAAATGATAATAATGCCGCCTTGGAGGTTAACGAGTCAGGTCCTTTTAACGTTTGGTAGTAAGAGTTCCCTTTGCTGTCCACACTCACCAGCTCCAGTTCCGCATTCCCTTTAGGGATGACAAAGCCAGAGGTATTTTGCACGCCTAAGGTTAGTCTGTATTCTTTCCCGGATTGAGTCTGTGTTAGCTTAAAAGGATATAACGGATATGGATGTGCTGTTGTTTCCACTGGGTAAGGGGCAAGCGCACGATCCGCCTCAGGCTTTGCCCATTCCTCCCCTTTTCTGGCGCCGATGCCAAGGGTTAATTTATTCACGTTATTGAACTGAGTTTCCCAGCGAAATGTCTTTAATCCCTCTAGAATAGGGGATGCTGGAACAAACAGGATTCCATCCTTGATCTCTGGGGCGATCCCTAATGAATCTTCTGTCTCCCCATTAAATTCTGCCTCTAGCTGACCTGCTTTAATCTTCCCNNATCCAGTAGTGAAACCGTAACGCTGTTCGTTAATGCGTCATAGAGCAAATCTGCACCAATCGCACTCGAGAAAGCCCGAATCGGCACCATTAATTTACCTGATTTAAAATAAGGAGCGAGTTTACCTGGAAAAAGGACGTAATACCCTCCGTAAGACAGTGGCATTACCTGAGTCCCCAACTGGACAGCCGCCGACACCGATGTAGGTGTAACCGCAGAACCCGCGGCGAACATGATCACTAACAGACCTATGACATAAGCTCTTATTTTTCCTAATCGTTGTAAGGACTCCTTAATATGATTCATCTTAAACCTCTCTCCCTCTCTACTCCGTCTAGAACCTTAACCTATATAAGTAATAATCAATGATCCCTTTGCCCATGTCAACTTGTTCCACCTTTGCTATTCATCATAAAAGACAGGATTCCGCATATATTTCATTGAGTTATTTAGAATCATGAAAGGAGTGCGATGGATGGCCGCAGATGGACATGATTCGCCAAGAAAGACAAATATCCCTCAGCCCATTCGAAGCGATGGCGCAGGGGGATTAGATAAAGGACCACGTGATATAATGCGGGATTTGGAGAATCCGGACATGTTTGTTCCTCCTGTGACCGATGCCGGTCTCGTCCCCAATTTAAAATTCTCTTTCTCCGATGCACATATGCAGCTTAATCATGGTGGCTGGTCGAGAGA
>DOJM01000565.1:2156-3345 GCA_003529225.1 Paenibacillus sp. | reverse complement strand
GGTTGGCTTTGGCGATATTCGCCCACAAGGAAGATAAAACCTTTGTCTTGGGAGCGTACGGCTGCGGCGGTGTTTCGGAACGATCCGGAGAAGGTGGCTGGCTGGTAGCGGGATCTATTGGACGACGAAGGCTTCGGATCGTTATTCTCGGTGATCAGGTTCACGGTATTGGACACTTCGAAGGACGGAAAATGCATACGCGCATTCGAGAAAGTGTTTACTTGAATGGGAGTAGTGGTTATGCAACAGAGTAATTCATAGCAGGTGCTGTGGGCCGAAAGCTCCTTGTGAACGGTAGTTAAGCTCGCTAGTCTGATTATAGAAATGATGAAGGTGCATGTTATTACGGTCTTGGACCGGGCAAGGAAGTGATATTTTGGATAAAAAGGCGAAAAAAATTTTGCTGGACACCTTCTGGTCTTCCAGCGGGTGGAAGAGTAGGCCGAATGCTTTTGCCGGCGAGGATTCCGATTATGCCAATAGCAAAGGGCTGATGTTCGATCCCATAACGATTACGCATAATGAATTGGTTAATCGGCTGCAAGAATTAAATCAAACGATTACCAAAGAACAGGCAACTGCTGCGTTTCTGCACAGTCTGTCTACGAAAAAAGTCTATTTGCGAAGTGCCCTTTCGAGCTGGGCTCTGACTTCCGGATTACCTCTCCATACATACGGACAACGGAGCGTAGTGCGGCCTAATTACAGCAGCTGCGGGGATTGCAATTTCCACCGTATCATGTCTAACCGGGATTATGTAAATGAGGATTTGAACGTACTGAATTTCGAGCGGGTTAAATGGGGAGGTGTCCGTTTGAACTACCTTCTTTATTGCTGGCTGGATTATNNTGCGGAAAATGACCGAAGCGATTCAGGGCTGTGCCGATCATGAAAGCGCCAGGCAGTTGGAGAAGCGTTGGAAGGATACGGTTCCTTCAAGCAAGCAGGAGCGTGATGTCATTATGGAAATATGGGGATATGCCGGATTGCTTGTTGAGCGCGATACGCCCCGTAAGCTTCGAGGCGGGTCACATGATTTTAACTCCGTCGCGGGATGGCAGGGGAGTGACGGTTACTCTCGGGAAGCGATGGAATTTTACTTCGGCGCGTTTTTGTAGGCAATGCTGAATCAAGTTATACTTGCCCGCCCTAATAAGCCCTAAGTCTGTTGTTTTTTGCCATGCAGTTC
>DOJM01000565.1:0-2054 GCA_003529225.1 Paenibacillus sp. | reverse complement strand
CGGAGAGATTGGATGTTGTAAAGCTGCTGGTGGAGCATGGCGTCAATCTGAATGTCAAAAATAATCCGGCTTTTTTGCTGGCAGTACGCTATTGCAAGGAAGACGTCGTTCGCTACGTTGCAGCGCAAGGCGCCAAGCTGGACAAGCTCAATCAAGTCAAATCAGGCACGTATTCTCAAGCCTACTATGGCAACAAAAAGAATATCCCGCTCATCCACGAGCTTGGGTTGGATATGAAGCAGCATGCCGGTGCTGTATTGCGCACAGCCGTGTCGGACCATGACCGTAAGACAGTCATGTATTTACTCGATCATGGGGTGGACATTAATTATAACGAGCCTGATATGGTCTATCCTTATCAAGCAACCCCGTTAACGGTTGCAGCGCGTATGGGCAATCTGGCTATGGTGAAATACTTGGTTGAACGCGGCGCTGACGTTACCTTAGCGGAAAAAGACGGTGAACGGCCGTATACGATAGCGGTCGGCAATAAGCATACCGAGCTGGCTGACTATTTGAAATCTTTGGAACCTACCGAGTTTCATGATGTGGCGAATAAAAAGTACGAGCTGCAAAAATATAAATTGTCCGATGAACTGGCCGGCTTTCTTACCGGAGACAAGCTTCGCCTTGAGCTCGCGCCGAATGAATACGAAATCGCGTATATCGACTTCTTCACATTGACCGATACGATTGAGATGAAGGTCGGCCGGCAAAAGCTGCTGCGTCTGTCAGCCGATATCGATAATTACTCCCATCTGTATCTAGTGTGGAATCCGAAGAAAAAAGGTCAAATAGGCTGTTATGACGTGGAACATAAGGAGTATGCGGACTTTTGCAGCTTTGCGGAGTTTCTGGCGCAGCCTGAAATGTACCTTATCAAGTATATGGAAGGTGAATTGTAAATGAAGAACCGCTATCTTTCACGCCCGTAGAGGAGGACAGCAGCGGTCTTTTCGCATTCATGGTAATTAATAGTAAGCAGCCTCATACCCATAACAAAAAGAGGTAGAATAATGGAAAAAGCCCTTTTGGAGCAGCTAAACCTTTGGCATCGAGATAACGAATATGAAAAAATTATAGCCGCAATTTTGGAAATTTCTGAACAAGAAAGAGATTATGATGCAGTCGGCCATTTGGCAAGAGCGATGAACAATCTGGAACGTTACGAAGAAGCGGTGCAGCAGCTTTTGACGATTGATAAGCAAGGTGAGAACGACCCTCTTTGGCATTTCCGTTTGGGTTATTCCTATTATTACCTGTCGCAGTATGAGGAAGCAGTAAGAGAGTTTGAAATCGCGAATAAACTTGACCCCGAGGATAAAAGTGCGTTGATGTTTTTAGATTGGAGCCTTAATAGTATCGGAAAGCAAAAGAAACGTAATCATAAGAAGTCGAAGACCGTGCAGACAGCGAGCGAACGGAATTTTGCAGAGAGGATGAAACCTTTTCGGTTAGTAGAGCATGATAGCGGGAATATATCCATGATTTTGGATGTCGGTACTTATAAAGATGAAGTTTTTCAAACAAGGGCAGACGAGGGTTTTGAAGGCGGAGGTTACGATTGGGATTCTGTGGCTGCTGTTTTTCTTGAGGAAAGAATGCCTCATCTAGCGGATGTCGTGCATTTTGACTCGGAAGCCTCTATGTTCTGCGCTTATTCCGACAATAGAGAGGCTTTGCAAAAATTTGCGATTGAATTTAAGGATGCTTGCGAGGACGATGCCGTATTTAGGGATTTATTCTCCCGCGCTGAATTGGATTGATCAATGTGCAGTCGTCNNCGGAGGCGCCCATTTAACGAAATATGGGTCGAGAAGGGATTTTCATCATTACAGCGCATGCAAAATAAAGAAGCCTTCCCACATTGGGAAAGGCTTTTTGCACGTTCAATTTATACAATATTTATTCCTTTTGTAATTGGAGAAAATCCATTTTAAACCAGATATCAGCAAGTGTTAGCTAATAAATGCAAGAAGTAGAGGTCAAAGTGTGAAGTGATCGCATAAGATTTAGACTTTTTTTGTTAAGCTCCATGAAAATTAAATCTGCAG
>DOJM01000220.1 GCA_003529225.1 Paenibacillus sp. | reverse complement strand
ATCCCTATCCAACAGTGACCAGTACAGAACATCTAGGGTATTGAACAAAAAATGCGGATTAATTTGCGCTTGAAGTGCCTTCAACTCCATATGACTCCGGCATAACTCCTTCTCATAAACCAACTGGATCAGCGCGTTGATATTATCAACCATTTTGTTATAGGAATAATTCAGTTCCTGAATTTCCATAGTGGACGATACGTTTTCGATAGGCTTCAGAATGCCTAGACGGGTACTTCTCATTGCTTTGATCAACCTGAACACAGGTCTGGTAATAAGTATAGACAGGAAAAACGAAAGCAAGGTGAACAGTAAGGTACCCATCAAAGCCGATACGACAATAGTCGTCCGCAAGACCGATATCCCCTTGGTGATGACGTTAACCGGGGTTAAGATGAGCAGCGTCCATCCTGTCACGGAAGACCGCTGTTTGACAACGATAAAGGACCGTTTGCCGATGGAAACATTCTGATCGTCGGATTCCTCCACCAGCTTTGCTGCTGTCTTTTGTGAAATACTGTCATCGTTAGACGTGATGAACTGGCCATCCGGAGCGAGGAGTAATACTGTTTCCCCGTCCCCTTCCCCGGATAAAGAGTCTTTAAGTGCAAACTTGTCACGGTCTGAGCGGATGAGTAAATAGCCTCCAGTTGTGAAATGCCGATCGATAAGGCTGATCTGCCGAATCGCTACAAGCGATGTAGAATCAAGCGGATCAATACCGAACCAAACGAGACTGCCTTCCTTTCTCGTCGCCATTTCGATCCAATCCTCGGGTACCTTATCTCTAAGCGTGCTGCCGTCGAGAGGATACAGCCTCACACCGTCTTTATTATAAAGCTCAACAGATTTGATACCGTCCGTATAGATTTGGACCAGATTGATAATAGATGGCAGCGCTTGCCGTTCCGTAAAGGTAGCAGGATGACCCTCTATATCGCGTAAAAGGAGTTGCTGAATATAATCGTTGGTCGATACCAGCGTCGTCAAAGAATTGATCTGTTCGAGAACGCTTTCCAAACGGCCGTTAGCCTGAATCGCGGTTTGCTGAATATGCTTCTCCGCATTGTTCTTGAGTAGCGTCGAGACTGAATGGAACGTAATCCCTCCAACGAATGTCAGAATGATGAGCATGACGGCGAGGAAACCGAGCAACATTTGATTTCGCAGCGTATTTAACTTTAACATCGACAGTATCCGCCGCATGCAGTCTCTTCCCCTCTTTGTCATGTGAGCATGAGATGATCGCCCCTATCTGTAAAAAAGTAAGGGCTTTCAACCTTTTCAGTCATTATATTAGCATGTTTGCTACATGATCCGCTAAGAAAGAATTATGGATTCGACAAAAAGAACTAATATTTTCGCCCCAATACCGACTAGCGAGCATATTAATCCTATTTCCAGTAACCTTTCATATAAGAAAATCTTACTCCTAAATAAAAAAATCCCGATGATGTCTTCATCATCGAGACTAACTACTTTTTTATTTTCGCCAAAAAGTTGAACAATCTGCCTTGTCCATAATGTTAAACTCGATCATTTTATCAAGCAATGGGAAATCAACCGGGCTATCCCACCGGATCCGTAACAACTGCTTGGTGTGATCATAGCCAGCCTGTACAATTGCATCAGAGAAATGATTAATCCCTGCGATTTCAGGCGCAACAGCCATATGTTGTTTGGATACGCTAAAGCCAATAATATAGGTGTCGTGATCGGTGAACATAGGCTGATTCCACGCAATTTTTGGTTTTAAATCTGTGAATTTCTTAGTTACCCAACCCAACACCTCTTCCATTCGCTCCCGATGCTGCGGGTTATCAATTTGCGCTAAATATTCTGCGAAAACCTCCATGTGGATCACTCCTAAAAAATATTTTTGAATAGTCTAATTGATGTTACGTCATTCCAATTACATTCTCTTAGCATAATAATTAAACAGGAAAATTCCTAAGGAGATTTAAAAAACAAAAACACCACATAACACAGTGACTACAGTTTGATCTACTCCCATTAAACTAAACACAACAGTTAGAGCCATCAGGATGTAAAAGTTAACAATATTAGTTTTCCAACCCGCTTTTTCTCTTATTCTTATTTTCCGTTCGTCATTAGCTTCAATTTTACTCATTCTAATTTTCTCATCATTCTTTACTTTGTTCTGAGGCTTATTAACCCATAACGAGTACACCATATTTCCTACTCCAAGCACTGTGAGGACTGAACCCACACCAATGAGCAAACCGGAAATGCCTTTTAGCTTCTCGTCAATTAAAATAAATCCACCCATATAAACCATAATAGCACCTGCAATTGTTAAGAGCACCCACTTACTTACCGTTTTCATTTCCCAGTTCCTCCTCGTAAATGAAAATATCTTCAATACTCATTTCAAAAAATCGCGCAATCTTAAATGCAAGAATGATGGATGGGTTATAACGGCCATTTTCAAGTGAACCAATCGTTTGCCTGGATACTTCCAATTTATCCGCTAGTTCTTCTTGTTTAATACCTTTTTCTTTTCTAATCTCTTCAAGCCTGTTTTTCAATACCTTACCTCCTGAAGTAATTATGGAAAGCCAACTTTCCATAAAGTTAAGTGGAGTGCTGTCATGACTTTCTCTGTAACTTTCTGAGCTGAGAATATACACTTAGCCGAATCTCGCAATATATTAAAAGGTTTTTGTTTCCGTGATCCTGCTGGCTCTTGTATAGTCCTTTTTTCTCATTTCGCTTTACTCGTGATAAGGTTTCACGGGAAATAACACAGTTTAAGACGCGGCATGTTGCAATTTCATCTGTAGAATTGGACATAAAAACGCCACCCGTTAACTCCCTAATAGGAGTATGGGTGACGTTGTGTGTTTCGCGTGCGACAACTTATGAAAGAAAGCTTCAATTAGCTTATAGCTTAGCTCACCTCAACAATATGCCATCCAAAAGTTTGCCTTTTAAAAATAAAAAATCCCGATGACTATTCACATCATCGGGACTAATGTATTCTATGTTCGAAGAAAATAAAGTAGTAGACTGAGTAATGTCCCTTCAGTTGGCCACCGGCGAACACATTCTTGTCATCGGCATACCGATCGTGGCCCGCCCCGGTGCATCCGAAAGAACCATGAGCACGAGTTGCAGGCTCACTGCTCAGCCGTTTGCTAATCGCTATGCCAGTCTACAACTTTATTTTTCGAGTCTAATACTTTATTTCTCATTAATTAGACTATTATAAATAGTGGATAATATGTTTAATTTATGAGCATATATCCACTATTTTTATATATGATAGATTCATTATTTAGATATCGAAGATACTGTATATAATGTAATGATTCCGCAGGTTTTGGGGAACATGGTCAGATTCATACAACAACCAAGATGATCGATTCTCCTANNAAGGGTTTGAACAGCTTCATATTCCGCCTCAGACTTACGTGATTTTCTCAACAGGAATCAATCCCAATGGACAGAATGATATTCATGGGTTACTATGTTCAAATTCTTGAAGCCGCTGGGGAAAAAGCGATGGCCCTGCTCGACACTCTCCCTAAAAATAAGTTGAATTGGGGAATAGTGCACGGTGATATCGTTCCTCCCAATATCGTGTGTGTAGATGGGGTTGCAAATCCCATTGATTTTGGCTCGTGTGGATTCGGTCCTTTTCTCACTGACTTGGCGATCACATTACCTTTATTCATCCCAATGCCAGACAGCAATACATTGATTGGTATGGAAAGCATTTTCCGCTACCAAATGATTATGTGGAACAAATAGAAGCATTATTTATTTCGCTAGTGCTAATCGGGATGAGGAACGCTCTTGGTATACCTAATCGAACAATTGGCTGCCGACGCATGTTAAAAAGTGTGCATCTCGTGAATTTGGCAGGTATGCAAATGGGGAAGGGTTTTTATTAACAGGCACACCATGTTGGGAATGATAAGCAATTTTATTTATAACAATAATCCAAGATTCCAGGAATAGATTGTAGAAAGAAAATAAAGGATTTGACTGGATATGTTGGTCCCACGTGGCTTTTCGAATTATAAAACCGACAGATCTCGTATAAAAGTATTAGACTGGTCCCAACTATAAAAACAGCGTCAGCCGTGGACGAGAAAATAAAGTCCTAGACTGACGCTGTTTTATTGAGCTAACGTGAAACGTTAGCATTCCTGTAGAGCGT
>DOJM01000285.1:2880-3413 GCA_003529225.1 Paenibacillus sp. | reverse complement strand
GTTTGTTACCACCTTCACTGCCTTTATCTTTTTTCTCCTTTGGTTCAAGTTCTTCTTGTACGACTTTTTTAAGTAAATTTAATACTTCCATACGGAATAATGGGGTTTGCATGGATTCCTGTATGGTCTTCATGGATTGTTTTCGATAATCAGGAGTTTTGGTGAGATTTAGAAACATTGTCATCATTTCTGGAGACTTCATGATTTCTTCGACTGATTTCTGGTAAGTGGGATCCTTAATTAGCTGGAGATGTAATTCCTTACTTTGCGATTGAATTGCCTTAGCAAAATCACCCGCGAACTTGGGATCCTTCATTATTTTCTCGATTTCCTTCTGATATTCCGGTGCAGTGAGAGTATTCTTAACAGCTGTCTTGATTTCCTCTTTGGTTTGAAGTGGCATCATCTTCATGCTCATTCCACTGGTACCGCTAGAGCTGGAAGTTGATAATGATTCCTCAACCGCTTTTTTACCCTCATCGCTTTTCAATATATCTAAAACCATGGTCTTCGTTTCTTTATAACTGCCTTGT
>DOJM01000285.1:387-2875 GCA_003529225.1 Paenibacillus sp. | reverse complement strand
ATAACAAAGATCAATGCCAAACCCACAGATCCGATAAATCTCCATTTCATTGGCGCTGCCCTCCTTTATAGGATTCTCTAGATGTATTATGCCGCATTCGAGCACATTTATGTTGTGGGTGTAATGGTGTTTTGTCGGTATCCTTGGTAAAATAAATCTGACAAGAGGAGGTGAATTGGCTGAGTATAAAAAAATGGTTTCATTTATTTTGGACTACCCTCCTTATAGGAGCGGGTGGGGCTGTAATCGCTGGTCTGGCACTCCAATTCGTAAATGGTAAGATTGATTTCAAAAGTATCGGGGATTTCTTTTTATACCCGCTGATTCTGCTTGGCTACGGTATGCTTGTAAGCGTTTATTCGCAACTTGGATTTTTTGCCTATTTGATTTTGAATTATATGGGCAACGGCGTTTTTCCACAAAAGGTTTGGAAATACATACAACTAGTGCTTTCTGTGCTCGCATTGCTTGAACTGATTTTTTTGCGTACCGTCGTTGGTGGGGAAAGAAATGTTATGTCTGATCTAATATTAGGAATCGTTATTTTGCTAGCAGCTATTATTGTGTCTTATTTCAAAGTAAAAAGTACAAACATCTCAGCTTTGATTCCAACCTTCTTTTTTATGACAGCTATTTCAATTGTGGAAGTTATTGGCGTGCTCCGTATAGGTGTTGATAGTGCGACGGTATTTATTGTTGTTCCACTAATCGCTTGCAATGCATTCCAAATTTTGATGCTACACCGTATTCTGAAGCCGGCAGCCNNAGCCGGATAATGAATGGGGAAGACACTAAACGATGAACCCCGTGCTCTGATTTCAGAAGACGGGGTTTTTGCTCTAACTGTATCGTAACGATTAAAATCTAATTGTGGAGGTTAATCTTAAAGAACGATACGCTCACAAAACTAAGTGTATGCTTCCGAAGTGAGTTTTGNNAGTGAGTTTTGTACGAAGTAACACAAGTGTAGTAACGCTCACAAAACTTTTAGGAGGGGAATATATGGACATCAAGCGCTATATGATAAAAGACACAAAAGAAATCCGGCTTAACAAGCTGGATCCGGACGATACAGGTATTTATAAATCCAAAAAAGAAGTGGAAGCCAAAACAGAAGAGCTTAAAGCACGTTTGGCAGAGCTGCAAGATATTTTGTTTGCTCAGAAAAAGCATTCGCTGCTTGTAATTCTGCAAGGCATGGATTCTAGCGGTAAGGATGGCACGGTTAAGCATATTTTTTCAGGCATCAATCCACAAGGATTTATAGTAACCAGCTTCAAGAAACCATCTCTAGAGGAAGAGGCTCATGATTTTCTATGGAGGGTTCATCAGAAGACACCCCCTAAGGGATATATCTCTGCATTTAACCGCTCGCATTATGAAGATGTATTGGTACCACGGGTACACGGAGGGTTAAAAAAGGATGACTTGAAGCGTCGCTTTCGTTACATACGGCAGTTCGAGGAAATGCTGGTGGAAGAGGGGACGACAATTATCAAGCTTTTTCTGCATATTTCTAAAGAGAAGCAGCTAAAGAAGATTAAGGAACGGCTTGAAGATCCCAAAAAACATTGGAAATTCGATGCAAGTGATCTCCAGGAGCGGGAGTATTGGGATGATTACCAAGAAGCATATGAAGATGTTTTCAAGGAATCTAGCATAGATAAAGCACCCTGGTACTGGATACCTGCCAATCATCAATGGTACCGCAATTATTTGACCTTATCCATCGTTGTAAAGACACTGGAGAGTCTGGATCTGAGGTATCCGAAGCTGAATACCCCCACACCTGACATATCGGAACTCATTTCTCCACGTCATTAATTCTTTGGGCAGATCAACATCCATTACGGCACCAGAGATTGAATAGTGCTTTACAGTCCAGCCGCGTCCTCTATGGCATTGCTAAGTGAAGCTGAGTCGCGGACTTCTTTACCTTCGGTGTTGCTTTGACTGATCAGCTCAGATACGGTAACGAATTCATAACCTTGTCTGCGGAGCTCGTCAATAATGAGTGGAAGGGCTTCATGTGTTTGTTTACAGGAATCACTGGCATGTAGAAGGACGATATCTCCTGGATGCGCTTTTGTCGTTACACGCTTCACGATATTATCTACACCGATGTTCTTCCAGTCTAGGGAGTCTGTATCCCATTGAATGACCTTGTAACCGAGATCGTTTGCAACCTGAAGGACTCTTTTGTCAAAATCTCCATTAGGCATACGAATCAAATTGGGCTCAGTGNNTGCTGTAATTGACGTGTTTATGACCATGACTTCCAATTTCAAAGCCTGCATTCTTGATGTTGGTTACAATGTCTGGGTGAGTCTTACTCCATGGTGACGAAAGGAAGAAGGTGGCTTTGTCCACTTTCTTGTCTTCAAGCACCTTCAAAATTGGTTCGGGTCTTTTCTCCCCCCAGCTAATATCGAAGGTCAGGGCAATCAGCTTCTTCTCTGTTGGTACACTGTAGATCGCGGAAGGTCCG
>DOJM01000285.1:0-254 GCA_003529225.1 Paenibacillus sp. | reverse complement strand
CGATCCGGAAGGCTTTATTGTTATCCTGTCTGCTCTTCGCAGTAGGAGCGGTTATAGGGTGGGTAGCTACTAGCAGTCTGGAAAAGCTATTGGTTCAGCAATTAGAGGGGCTCAGTGAAATCAGTGGAAACCTTAGAGATTCTTCTAATCCGCAATGGAGCTTCTTTGTATTTATATTTTTGAATAACAGCATCAAGGGTGTTCTTATCATATTTTTAGGGGCGTTGTTCGGTATGCTGCCAGCCATATTTTTA
>DOJM01000453.1:6707-6990 GCA_003529225.1 Paenibacillus sp. | reverse complement strand
TCAGCGATACCATCGCACTTTTGCAGAAGGTCGCGGACCAGGAAGAGCAGAACCCCAAAATCAATGCGGTCATTGACTATTATTTAAGTCCGTATCACCGCGACAAAACGGAGATGGGCTGCATTATCCCTGCCCTTTCTGCCGAAATATCTCATTCTTCCGAAGAAGTTCGACAAGTATTCACGCAGGAACTGGAGCGGATGATTGCTTTTATCTCCGATCTGGCGGGAATTGAACCCTCCAAAGGTAGCGCACTGTTCAGCACCATGGTTGGCTCTCTAGT
>DOJM01000453.1:6323-6643 GCA_003529225.1 Paenibacillus sp. | reverse complement strand
CCTTCTTTCGTCAGGCAAACGGTATGCTAAAGAGCTGGTTATGATCTAAAAACAATAAACACCCCAAACAAATGAATCCAACTCAGAAAATTTTCGTAATATTATGAATTATAGATAACTGAGGGGTGTATCCAATGAACGAGCAGTATGCAGCAAGGGTTGAATTGTTCGCAGAGAACGCGCAGAGGATCAAAAAGGCTTTTCCTTGGCAAAATGCTATGGTTAGCCGTTTGGCGGGGTTACTGTACACAGCAGAGAATAAAAGTGCAGATGAGGATGCGATTCGTGCGAGCCACGAGCTTATTAAAGAAAATACCGGA
>DOJM01000453.1:0-6302 GCA_003529225.1 Paenibacillus sp. | reverse complement strand
AATCAGTATTGCTACTATGCTCTCTCTTTCTGCTGACAAGGAACAACAGCTTGCAAACACGCTGACCGTGTATGACTTATTAAAGGACGTCAAATTTAGAGCCTCTGATTATCTCGTCGTTGCCGCTTATCAAATCGCCGCTAATACGACAACAGATCAGTATCAGCGTACGGTAGAACGCGCAAAGATGTTTTACGATAGTATGAAAGCGAAGCACCGTTTCCTTACCGGACATGATGATTATATCTTCTCTGCCATGCTCGGCCTTTCCGATATCGACGTGGACAGCGGCATCGACCGGATGGAGCAACTTTACACTACACTAAAGCCTGAATTTATGTCGGGGAACAGTGTGCAAGCTCTGACACAGGTACTAGTTCTTGGAAAAGAAGCTCCAGAAGCAGCGGATCGTGTACTGGCATTACGAGATGCGTTCCGTGCACATGGCATCCGGTTAGATAAGGAATATACCCTTTCCTCGCTGGGCGTGCTATCTTTGCTCCCGTCCAACAATAAAGACATGGTTACGGAAGTCTCAGAGACCTTCGAATTACTGCGTACCAAAAAAGGCTTTGGCAACTGGTCCATTGTAAAGCAGGAATTGCTACTTCTGTCAGCTGCGCTGGTAGCCTTCAAATATGTGGAGGATGTGCAGAATGGCATCGTAACCTCGATGCTCTCCACCAGTATCACCAATATTGTGATCGCGCAGCAGGCTGCTCTTGCCGGGGCTGCTGCGGCCGCATCCGCTGCGGCTGTAGCTTCTTCGTCGAATTAAATGAACAGCGGGGGAAGATGACATGGACTCGATACAACCAATCACCACTAGAAATGAAGAATGTTTATACCGTCTACTGAATATTTGGGAATTATCTGTGCAGCATACACATCTATTCCTATCTGAACAGGACATTGATGCATTGCGGCCACTGGTTTTACAAGGGATGGAGCATATAAGTCATCTGCTTGCTTTTATAGATGATCATGACCAATCGCTTGGATTCATAGGGATTCAAGATAACAAGATTGAAATGTTGTTCGTAGAACCTGCTGCAATGGGAAAAGGCATCGGTAAATCGCTCGTTGCTTATGCTATACAGACACTGAACGTACACTACGTTGATGTAAATGAACAAAATCCGCAGGCCTTAGGTTTCTATGAGCGTATGGGCTTTCAAGTTTTTGAGCGTTCTGCACTGGATGAACAGGGGAATCCTTTTCCTATCTTGCATATGAAGTTATCGATCGACTCACGTTAAAAGATTCCATCGCCTCTCAAAGCAAAAGAGACCGCTTCGAGTAGCCATACAATGGCTGTTCGAGGCGGTCCTTTGTGTTTAAGTAGGATCAACTTTTGTTTTTGGTGTGGATGCTCCGCTTATTCTACTGATTTCAACGCCTCAATCATATGAATCCGTTTGAGCTTAATGTGCATGAAGGCCATGACTATCCCTGAGAACAGCAGTGTTAAGAGTGCAGCATACACATAGCTTGGCCACTTAATAATCGGCGCGAACATCGTCGCATCCAGCTCAGCTGTATTCAAGACGAAGCTGTGCAATATAATGCCAAGACCCGATCCGGCTACAATGCCGAGTAGACTTAGAAGCATATTCTCGCGGTAAATATACAACGTTACTTCCTTATCATAAAATCCCAATACCTTGATGGTTGATAGTTCCCTGATCCGCTCAGAGACATTTATATTGGTCAAATTGTATAGGACGACAAAAGCCAGAGCAGCAGCCGAAACAATGAGCACCAAAGTTACAACGTCCATACTCTTCATGGTGTCATCAAAGGCAGTACCTACATTGCTGGAAAAGCTGACCGCAGCCACTCCCTCATTGTCCGTTAGCTTCTCGCCGAATTTGTCCTCCCATGCTTTATCGTGCGTGGTATAGTTCAGCAGCTCTGTGTTGAACACCGGTTCTTGTCCAAATACGGAAGAATAATACGCAGGTGTCATATAAACATAGTGCATGACATAGTTCTCTGTAATCCCTATGACCTTAATCTTGAATGTCTCGTTATTCTTGTCCACCACATTCAACTGGTCGCCGGGTTCAAGCCCGTATAATTTAGCCAGCTTCTCCGAGATTATAGCGCCCTCGTCCGAAAGTGTGCGTTTTTCTCCACTCACTCGATCCCGCAGCTCCACATAATCGGATATCGCTTCAACTGATGCAGGGATGAACATATGCACATCCTGATCATTTACAGCACTGCTGTGCGCTTTCATCGTTTCCTGTGCCACACTTAGTGATCCAGTTATGGTGGACTCGCCATTAATCAATTGCTCGTAGGCATCCCGCACATCAGCAGACGCATCTTCATGCAGCGCTATAAGTGCATCATATTTCATAATCGTGCCGAACTGCTGGGGGGCAATGCTCCCGATCGAGTCTTTAAGACCAAACCCGGTCAGAATCAGCGCCGTACAGCCGGCCACGCCGAACACAGTCATGAACATCCGTTGCTTGTAGCGGAATAAATTCCGTGCTGTAACCTTTTGAACAAAGCTCAACCGTTTCCATACAAACGTAACTCTCTCCAGTAGAATCCGCTGCCCGCTCTTTGGCGCCTTCGGACGCATTAACACAGAAGCATTGCTACGCAGCTCTACACGTGCGGCAATCCAAGCCGTCAATGTAGTGCAGATTAGCGCCACTATAATGGAAATGATGGAATACGACGGATAGAAGCTTTTGATAAGATCCGGCAGATTATAAAGCGAACTGTACGCATTATAGATAATGGTTGGAAACATGGTAAAACCAAGCGCAAGTCCCGCAACCGAAGCCGTCAAGCTGGCAAGCGTACCATAAACCAAGAATTTAGCCATAATGTCACGGTTGCCATACCCAAGCGCTTTAAGTGTCCCGATCTGCAAACGATGCTCCTCGACCATTCGAGTCATAGTCGTCAAGCTGACCAGCGCAGCAATCAGGAAAAAGAATACCGGGAACGCACTCGCAATTGCCGACAACCGATCAGCGTTGTCTTTATATTCGGCATATCCCGGATTGGCACTTCGGTCAGTGACGTAGACCTTCGGGAGCCCCAGTTCTGCAAGTTTTTGCTCCCCTGCAGCCAGTTCTGCCTTAGCAGAGACCAGTCCATCAGCAATGGCTTTCATGTTTGCAGCTTGTTCCTGCTGCACCACTTCTGGCTGGCGCTTTAAATCGGCGAGCTGCTTCTCGGCAGCGGCCACCTTGCCTCGTCCACTGGACAGCTCTTTCTCGCCTTCTGCGCGCATCTCCGCAAGCCGGGCTTCCGGCACACTGGACATCGCCTGCTCTACTGCCTTGGTATGCTGTTCGATCAGTCCCTCATACTCAGGTGAATATGCCTTCACTCCGGTTGTATCCTTGAAGGATAGATAGGCTTCCGTATAAACCGGGAGCTTGAAATCTGACTCCAGGATCGCTGCGAACGCATCCGCCGTCCCTTTACCAATTCCGCTGGTGCCCCGGGTGCTCTTCTCTATAAATTGAGGACTTCGCACAAAGCCCACAACAGTATAATTCAATGTCTCAAAGTTGTTCGACAACTCTGCATCCGTTCCAGCTCCGCTGAACGTTATTTTGTCGCCCAGCGCATACTTTCCAGCCAGCTTGTCATCCAATACGATTTCTCCGGAATCCTCCGGAAGACGTCCTTCAATCATACTGTACTGGTTAAGAGGTTTATCTGAATGGTAAGAATGGACTTTGAGTATCAAAGCATTATCGCCGCTGAACACATCTGCGCTGTAACCCGGCTGGACCTCATCGATCCCCGGTACATCGCTCAGCAGATCTACGTTATCTTCGGTCAGACCATAGTTGGTCTGCACCTTCAGATCCATTAGTCTCGTCTCTTGATAAAAGGTTCCGGCTGTATCCAGCATATCTGGACCGGCTGACTTGATGCCGGAAAAGAAACTAACGCCCAGCATAATGATTGCAAAAATCGAAATAAATCGGGCCTTAGTGTGCCTAATTTCACGAAAAATATCTTTCCATAACGCACGCTTTTTCATAGATGCCTTCTCCTTACCATTCGATATCTTCAACGGATACTGGCGAAGGATTGGTTACCATCTTCCGTACCTTAGCATTATTAATCTCAATAACCCTGTCTGCCATAGGCGCAATCGCCAGATTATGAGTGATTACAATGACCGTGGTGCCTGTGTTACGGCAGGTATCCTGAAGCAGCTTAAGCACTTGCTTACCAGTATTGTAGTCTAGTGCACCTGTTGGCTCATCGCAGAGGAGCAGCTNNGCTCAACATTCTCCAGTGTGGTAAGATTGGGCACTAAGTTATAGAACTGGAACACAAAACCCACGTCATTGCGGCGGTAGCCCGTCAACTCCTTGGCACTGAACTTGGCAATGTCCGTACCGTCCACAATGACCTGGCCTTCGTCAGCAGAATCCATCCCGCCAAGAATATTAAGCACCGTCGATTTGCCCGCACCGCTAGGGCCGACAATCACTGCAAACTCACCTTTATTTATCTCAAAATCAATTCCGTCGTTGGCAACGATCACACTTTCACCCATTTTGTAACGCTTGTACTCATTTTTCACAGCAACAAAGCTCATCTCTCATCCTCCTGTCTCTATCCAAACCAAGCTTAATCACTTTACATTATTTCAGTTTATCATAATTAGAACGCCCAAGCCCGAATGGCAAACCCTCATTACTCATGGTTAAATTCACATCATTAATAAATTCATTTTTTTGTAACAATAATGTAACAAGGAAATTTTACTGTAAACGATACTTAGTCATTTGATAGTGTTATAATCACCTTGATTTATTCATTCTTTTCAGGCAAGAGTGAAAGAACAAACAGAAACAGGTGATCAAATGTTCGAACTGAAATGGCTATGGCAGAACTTAGAGGGCAACCGGACACGGTACATTCTAGCGCTCTGCCTCTCGGTAGTGGGTTCAAGTCTTACGATTGTAAACCCTTACATCAGTCAGCGCATTGTCGATACGTTTATAGCGGGTGACAATGCGCTGNNAATCTTACACAAGAACGGCAATTATTGATTATGCTCTGCCTCGGTATGATTGGATTTTCTCTACTGCGTACAGGACTTGCTTATTTTACAACCATGCAGTACGAACAGTCCTCGCAAAACATGATGTACAATATCCGGATTTTTTTGTACAACAAGATTCAAGGACAGGACAGGGAATATTATGACCGTAACCGAACCGGCGATCTCATGACCAAAATGACCGGGGATCTGGACATGGTTCGGCACTCGATGGCATGGATTTTCAAAACGATCATTGAATCGCTAACGATCTTCATTGCTGCTGTTATCTATTTTTTCACCATAGATGCTCAGCTAACGCTGTGGATGCTAATCCTGTCACCGCCCATTTTTATCGTGGCTTACATATTCGCTAAACGCGTCCGTCCTATGTATATTGACCTGCGTGAGCGGCTGTCCCAGCTTAACACGACTACTCAGGAGAATATTTCAGGCAACCGTGTGGTTAAGGCTTTTGCCCGCGAAGAGTTCGAAGTTCAAAAATTTACGGAGAAGAATGTCAATTACTCTACAGCGAACAAAAAGGCCGCCCTTGTATGGCTTGATTACTTTCCTTTTCTGGAATCCTTCGCTCAGGGCTTCAACGTCATCCTAATGCTGGCAGGTGGTTTATTCCTGATGAACGGCCGGATCACCTTCGGTGAATTTACAGCTTTCTCTTCACTGATCTGGGCTATATCCAACCCTATGCGCAACATCGGTATTATTATCAACGACATTCAGCGCTTTTTTGCGAGCTTGTCCAAAATCATTGATATCTATTACGCAAAGCCTAATATCGTAAACGAGCATACATCTACTAACAAACGCCGTTACGAAGGCCGTATTGCGTTCGATCATGTCCGCTTCAAATATGACAGCGCTATCGTACTTGATGATGTTAGCTTTACCGTTNNCGTTGAACCTGGTGAAACCATAGCAATCATGGGGGCGACCGGATCAGGCAAAACAACAATCATCAACCTGATTCCTCGTTTCTATGACGTCGCTGAAGGACGTGTACTCGTCGATGACGTTGATGTCCGAAAGCTGGAGCTCGATGAGCTGCGCGATAATATCGGCATGGCGACCCAAGATGTGCTCTTGTTCTCTGATACTATCGATGGAAACATCGCCTATGGTGATCCTGATCTTCCGGAAGAAGATGCGATAAGCTTTGCCGAGCTCGCAGCCGCACACGACTTCATTACCAAAATGCCCGAAGGTTATGATACCGTTGTCGGAGAGCGGGGAGTCGGCTTAT
>DOJM01000422.1:6441-8937 GCA_003529225.1 Paenibacillus sp. | reverse complement strand
GTTATAAAACTGATCAAGACACTCGTGTATTCCATAACGACGGCTGCAGGTTTTGGTGTATTTGTATTTTTATCCAAAATCGATAACAGAAAATTTACTATAGCTGATTTTGGTCCGGCATCCATCGGTGTAAAAGAAATCATAGCGATCATCCCGCTTATCCTTATCGGGGTATTGCTGGGCAAATTATACGAGTTTTTTGGATCTTTTTTTCATAAGGTACTCAAACCGCTTGATAATTACAAAATCGTCAAAGCTGCTATTGGCGGATTAGTACTAGGATTAATAGGAACGGTTCTTCCTCTGACCTTATTTTCTGGGGAGCATGAGCTTACAGAATTAGCAGCTGATTGGACCCATATGTCCATTTATTTATTATTGTTATTAGGTATTGTAAAGTTATTTTTGACCGAATTTTGTTTATCTACGGGCTGGCGAGGCGGACATATATTTCCTATTATTTTCGCAGGGGTCAGTATAGGATATGGAGTTGCAATGTTATTTCCCATCGATCCTGTAACATCCATTAGCATTATAACGACTGCACTTACCAGTGCCGTACTCAAAAAGCCAATCGCTGTTGTGCTTATTTTGATGATGATCTTCCCAGTCAAGCTAATCATCCCCATGATATTAGCGGCATATCTGCCCATCTATATGTTCAAGCTGAAATGGCTGAAGGGTGCTGAGAATTAGAGCATTGATGGGTGGTTGACGAGATAATATATTTTTGAAAAATAGAAAAATAGACACCTGCTATAATTTATAATGGCAGGTGTTTTTGCTGCATTCTTGAGAAAAAATTCTGGATTTTTCATCTGACCGCTTGCGATTTTTTTATGCCATCGTCGCTGAAGTAAACATAGGACAATGAGGTCACGAAATTATACTAGATGAGGTCTTTATCCTGACCTATAATGAAAATAACATATTTTATTTGCTAGTATTTTATAAGATTTGAATTTGCCCAAAACGATGAGTGTGGATCCTTATACGGCTTGAATTGGATAGGATGATCCAAGAGCTTCCCTACTGGAGACATCGCTCAAGTAGATTTTTTCTACACTAGGGATGTCTCCTATGACTGTGTTAAGAAGAATATCCTGTTTTTATACTGGGTACGGATTGGGAAGGGGAATTAGAGTTAATACAGAAAAAATATCATGTAATAACAAGAAATATCATTAAAAAAATCTTTTTCAATCTGTAAACTGTACTTAAGTTATGTCATGTGGTAGATAATGGAATGATAAGTTACCTTGATGGAATAGGAGTCTTTTAACAAAGTAGATCGCTTGCTCTAGTACGCTATTGAAGGTGGTCTTCTTTGTCATAACCGGACCCGATAATAAGTGACATATACATTATGGAGGGTATCCATGTTCAGACATAGAGATAAAGGGATTACTAAGCATTTTATCGGAACCTTTGTGTTGATTATCATTGTTCCATTTATCTTATTTATCACAATATTTTATAAATATTATTCAACATCATTAATTCAAAGGTCAGTTGATCAAGTTGTTCAGCAATTGGATCTAGCATCTAACAATATGAACTCTGAGCTGAAACGAGCCTCACTTACAATTGCTACAATCGCTATTGTGAATGACCACATGATATTAGATGCAGTCTCAGCGTGGAGTAGAAGCTCAACTTCAGTAGAAAAAATTCGAATATCGCGTGAGATCGATGCATACTTAAATATTATCTCGAATTATAGCAATGAGATCGTCAGTGTTATTTTTACTTTTAAGGATGGAGGCTATTATTATTTCAAGAACCCTCCTACGATTTCCGATTCTTCAATTCGCAATCTGCCATGGTATCAAGAGACGCTGAGGAGCAGCAATGGAACAACAGTCATTGTTGATAGCCTGAACGGTATTACTTCAGATAAACAGGATATGTTTACCTTTTTGCTTCATCCGGATCAATCTTTGGAATCAGAGGTTGAGATGGTTTATTTGACGACTCATGCCTCTCTTCCAGAGTTCATTCATTCTAATCCTAAAATTAAACAATTCATTATTGATCGAAACGGTAATCGAATTGTGAATCAGAACAATCATGATACGATAGATCCTGGAATCATGATGGAACTGTCCAAGATGCTACAGAAGCCATCTCATGATAATGATGATGATTACTCCTTTATTAAGATAAATGGAGAGAATAAGCTTCTTAAGCTGTATTCGTTCGAGAAGACAGATTGGAGTATTGTCAATATTTTAGATGAGAGCATGGTTACGAGGGATGCAGATCAATTCTTAAAGATATCCCTCACTTTTATGTTTGGTATTTTCGCTTTTTTCATATTTTTCCTACTTTGGTTTTTCCAAGACCTGCTTAGGCCGCTGCAGAATCTCATTCGAGCGATGAAAAAGGTGGAGAGAGGTGATTTTCTGATGGAGGTCAAGGCAGACGGAAGAGGCGAGATTAAGCGGTTGGGCCATTCCTTTAATCGCATGGTTTCTCAGATCAGGGATCTTATGC
>DOJM01000422.1:0-6427 GCA_003529225.1 Paenibacillus sp. | reverse complement strand
TGAAATCGAAGCTTTGCAGTCACAAATTAATCCACACTTCTTATCGAATACATTGAATTCCGTTCGACTCATGGCGATGATCGCAAAAACAGACAATATTCGTAAAATTATTGAGAGTCTATCTGCCCTTCTGACTCATGTATTTCGTGAACCAAACTCGCTAGCCCCGATCGGTCAGGAGATCAAAGTACTAGAGTCATACGTTCATATTATGCAGGTTCGTTATGGAGGCAAGCTGAATATCCAGTTTCATATTGATGATACGCTTTTGAATTACAGCATGCCCAAAATGCTGCTTCAACCGATTCTTGAAAATGCCATTTTTCATGGACTGGATCAACAAAATATGAACGAACTTATTGAGGTAAAGGCGATTCGGCATGAGCTTGGAGTATGCTTTTCCATCACGGATTATGGTAAAGGAATGACAGACGAACAAATTAGTGAATTGCTGAATCAGGGGGAGAAATATCAGCGTGGGAATTTTAGCGGGATAGGTGTACATAATGTGTTACAGCGAATTGAGCTTAATTATGGTCATCCGTACGGTGTGGAAATTGATAGCAAGTTAGATAGAGGTACCATCGTTACTATTCTGCTTCCATTGATATGAACATGATTATTCATGGAAAGGACGAGCCGAGAGATGAATGTAATGATCGTAGAAGACGAGACTATTATGAGATTGGCATTATCTACGCTGATTGACTGGGAATCGAACGGATTTCGGATTGTTTATGAAGCGAGTAATGGTTATCAAGCCCTTCAGTATATCAAGGAAAATCGAGAGATTGACATTGTGATTACGGATTTGAAGATGCCTGTGATGGATGGTTTAGAGCTTATTGATGAGCTTAATCAGTTTATTGGGACTTCTCCACATGTTGTCATTTTAAGTGCGTATGATGATTTTGAATTTGTAAGGAAGGCATTTAAGAGGGGAGTCAATGACTATATTCTTAAATCGGAGATGGATCCGAATGTTGTACTGAATCTCTTGAATCGGATCAAGCACGACTTTGAAGTTGAACAGACCATGTCAAGACAATCGAGAGAAATCCGTAATGGCGAACAGGTACGATTGAAACAGCAAACCATCCGGGAATGGCTTGAAATTGGCGTGAGTCCTCAGTCGGAACCTTCTATTCTGGAGGATTTAAACATGAGGTTGGAATGGAACAGCATTACAGTTTCCATGATTCGAGTAGAGGGCTTTGCTGAGGTACAGGATCGGTATGGATCGTCCATTGGGGAGTTTGTAAGTTCCGTTGTAAAGTCTATTGATCAAGTGCTAACAGAGGTAGGAACAGGTGAAGTTATTAGTTGTAATCCGTATGAGTACGTGGTGGTCTTATCGTTTCAAACGAGTAGTTTAATGCATGTGCGACAGCGTATTTCGCAGATCATGAATCAAATCATATTTGTACTGAAGGAATACATCAATATTGGGGTCACGATAGGCGTAAGTGAGCTGTGTGAAGAGGTAAAGCAAATCCCGGCGTATTATCTTCAAGCTCGAAAAAATGCTGATTTGCGCTTCGTTATTAATAAGCATCGAATCATTTATCCTGAGGATGCTAGACATTTCTTGAAGCAGTCGGGAGAGACCTTGATCGGGAAAGAGAAAGCCTTGCTGGATGCATTGAAGGAGGGGAAAGAGCAATCGGTGCTGCAAGAACTAGACAAAATGTTCACACTGATAAAGCGTTCTGCCTCCATGGGAAATGAGGTACTACGTACCCGATATATGGAACTCTTAATGATATTAGTGAAGTTCATGTATGATAACGGTTTCGTAAATAACCAGGAAATGAATAAGATCGAGGACGTATATCGAATGGCTTGGCAGATTGACTCCGCCGCTCACTTGCAAGCCAGGATTTCAAGCTTGGTTCAGCAGCTTCTTCAAGAGATGGATAAGAAGGCGGGGCAAATGAATCGGGTTGTAGCCGTTGCCCAAGCTTTTATTATGGAGCATTATGATGAAGATATTACACTTCGGAAAGTAAGCGAAATCGTGCATTTAAGTGAAAGTCATTTCAGTACATTGTTCTCCAAGGCGGTAGGTGAGACTTTTAAAGAATTTGTAACAAAAGTACGCATGGAAAAGGCAATGGAAAGTATGAAGAAGGAGCCTTATCTAAAGATATATGAGATTGCAGAGCGTACAGGATATGCTAGTACAGAGCACTTTAGCCGGGTTTTTAAGAAGGTGACTGGCGTGAGTCCAAATCAGTTTATGAAAACGGTTTCTAAGTAACCTAAAACTATATCATGATTTCGAAAACGGATACCGTCTAAAAAGATGGTATCCGTTTTTTCTTGACACAATACTAATCGGAAAATTTATCATGAAATCGAAATTATCGTCATTAACATATAAGTAGCGGGTGGATAGGATGGAAAGATAAATAATACGGTTTATTTACCTACCGAATGACCCNNAAATTTTGCTAACTCCACATATTCAGTTTATTGAGAAAATACGCAGTACTCCTACCCCACGGTGATAGTTCTACCCTAATTTGGAGGTGAAATCATATAAGAGCCTAATTAGATAGCCAGAGGCTGCTACAGCATCTATACTCCTTTAGTTTATATTATATTTTAAAGAGGTGTCTTATGAAGAGAACAACTTTATGGCTATTAATTTTCTCATTGATATTAGGAATGGAATTCTCAAGTACAGCTGTTTATGCAGAGAGCGATCGTACTATTCAGAATACAAATGGTAGAACCGTATTGAATTTAAATAGCGACTGGGGATTCTACAGAGGTGATTTAGCTGTTTCAGAGGCTATTGACTTTGATGATCAGGCATTTACCAATATAACCATTCCACACACCATGAGACTGGAGAAGAAACATGCGAATGGTGGGCGAGCCGTATATCAAGGAACAGGTTGGTACAGACGTTATTTTACGGTTGACGAGATGTACAGAGGAAATACAATCAATATTGACTTTGAAGGTGTCATGACCGACAGTGAGATCTATTTAAATGGAGAAAAAATTTATTCCCGTAATGGTGGTTATATCGGATTTTCTGTAGATATTACAGATAAAGTTAAGTTAGGTGAAACCAATGTTCTAGCCGTAAAGGTATCTAGCTATGATAGTCCAGATACACCGCCAGGAAAGCCAGTTGCTAATCTCGATTTCCATTACTTCGGTGGTATTTACAGAGATGTAACTATGAGAATTACAAATGATTTACATATTTCAGATGCATTACAGGCTGATAAAACAGCTAGCGGTGGAGTTTTTGTGACTTATCCTGAAGTAAGTAAGACTTCTGCTAAGGTGAATGTGAAAACCCATGTCGTAAACAAGAATAATACTTCAGCAGATACGAAGGTTGTAAGCAAGATTGTGGACAAGGAAGGAAATATCGTTGCTCAGGGTGAAGCTGATGCTGTAAGTATACCAACAGATGGAGATCATCAGTTTAATCAGGGATTGACGATAGGCAGTCCAAATCTATGGCATCCAGATACACCTTATCTGTATTCTTTAGTCAGTGAAGTATATAATGGGTCAACTCTAGTAGATTCTGTAACGACNAAGATAGGGATTAGAACAATAGAGTGCAAGGCAGATGGTCTCTATATCAATGGGGAAAGATTATATTTACGTGGAGCCAATCGTCATCAGGCTTATCAGAATATCGGAGATGCAGCTCCTAACTCGATGCAGTATCGTGATGCTATGCAAATCAAGGGAAATGGCTTTAATGCGGTTCGTGCGACTCATTATCCCAATGATCCGGCCTTTTTAGATGCAGCTGATGAATTAGGATTATTAGTTATTGAATGTCAGCCCGGCTGGCAGAACTTCACGAGAACTCAAAAGTTCTATGATCTAACATTAAGAGATACACGGGAAATGATCAGACGTGACAGAAACAGACCATCCGTAATCCTATGGGAAACTTCACTAAATGAGACGGGCTATTCAGCAGCATGGGCAAAAGAGGTTACTGCGATTGCTCATGCAGAATATCCTGGCAACCAGATGTATACAGCGGCTGACCATGGACTTCAGGGATCTTTCTATGATGTGAACTACAAAGTCGTCGATACGAATTGGGATGCTGACTCAAGCAAATGGACTGATTTTGATCCCAACAAGCCATTTTTTACTCGCGAATGGGGTGATTTTGAAGAATCCAGCAAGGCGCTGAGAAAAGAAGGCGAAGACGCGATGATGACTCAGATTTTGACGCGTCAGAGATATTTAAATGGAGATGGTTACTCGGACTGGGGTGGCCTCGATGCGAATGACAGAATAGGTGGTTACTTCTTATGGAGCTGGAATGACTACGCGCGCGGATCAACAACGAAGACATTGGGAAGTGGAACAGTCGATATCGACAGATATGAAAAATATGATTACTACTGGNNCCAATGGTGTTCATAGCTAGCACATATTCTCCAACCTCAAGCCTAAATATTAACGTATTCAGTAACTGCGACAGTGTGAAGCTATATCAGAATGATGTATTGGTACGTGAAATGACAAGGGAAGAAGCTCTGAAATCTGTTCCGAACATCGCTAAAAAAGGTGGCAGCCCCATCTTTACATTTACATTAGATAAGTTTGCGGCTGGAGAGCTTAGAGCAGAAGCGATTTTAGATGGGAAAGTTGTGAAAACGCATACGGTTAGAACACCAGGTCAAGCTGCTGGAATAGAAATTGAAGTACGTGACAGAGGAATCATGCCCGTTGCAGATGGTTCAGATGTAATCCCTGTATACTTCAAAGTCGTTGATGCAAATGGAACGGTAGTACCCAACTACGAGGGTAAGATTAAAATTGCTGTAACAGGTGAAGGTGAACTCGTCGGCAAAAATATTGAACGAATAGGTGTCGAAGAACAGAGCGTTGAAGGCGGTATAGGTTTCGCATTTGTAAGAACTGCAGACGTCAGTGGAAATATTAATATTCATGCTACAGCAGAAGGATTAAATGCGAGATCCAAAACTGTAAGTACAGTACCCTATAAAGGGCAGTTTGTCCCTGACGGACAGCATACACCATGGGTTGGTGGAGTTGACAAACTAGAAACCACAGAACAGACCTATAAAAATATTGCAATTGGTAAACCTGTTACAAGTTCTTCTGAACAATCAGGTAACTTTGCAAAAAATGTAGTAGATGATGACGAAGGTACAAGATGGTGTGCCAATGGAGCATCCTTACCGCAGTGGATTCAGGTTGATTTACAAATAAGCAGCGCAATAGCTGGTTNNTTTATAAGTACAATATTGAAGTATCAGAAGATGGAGCTAACTGGAAAAAGGTTGTTGATAATACATTAAACACCACACCGAATGGACATGAAGAAACAAAGCTCGTAGAAACCATAGGGAGATATGTAAGATTAACCATTGTTGATCGTATAACCAATGGAGATTGGGCATCTTTATATGAGTTTAAGATCATACCTTTAGAAAATGAAGAACCCGGTGACAGAATTACAGATGCGAAAATTGAATCTATCACGTCATCTTCGGAAAGTGAAGCAGACAGGGGTACGGGTAAACTTAGAGATGGCGTAACGACGATAGGAACAGGCTGGTTAGTCAAGGAATTAACGCTTCCGCAGTCCGTTACCGTCAAATTCAATAAACCGCAATCGGTTATTGGAAGCCGTATTTTCTGGGAGAAGGACAGTAACTGGTACACGTATGATTTAGAAGTTTCTACGGATGGCCACACATGGCAAAAGGCACTCGATAATCGTTATGTAGGTGGACAGCATTTCACACCAGAGACATTTGCTAAGCCGTATGACAACATCAACTATGTTCGCGTAACGATCAAGGACATCATTGCTGGCGGCGGGTTCAGAATAGGTATGGCGGAATTGATATTATATGGACAGGATTATACAGAACCAGAGCCTAAGAATTTTGACTATGCAAGTGATCTGGAATGGGTATCCGCACATAGTGATTATAATGCAGTACTTAAGGATGAGCCACAGTATGGTGGTTCCAACCTTGACTTGAACACGGCAGCTGGAGTGAAGACCTTTACGAAAGGACTATNNTATCATCGGATACAAATTCAGAGGTTGTATACCATGTAGATGGACGTGGATATACAAGATTCCAATCCTATGCAGGAATTGACAAGAAAGCTCCTAAAATGGGTGGAGAAGCAATCTTTAAAATATTTAAAGATGATGAGCTAATCTATACAAGCCCTGTCAAGATGCGAGATGACAACTGTGAATTTATTGATCTTGATATCACAGGAGCCAAGCAGATTAAGCTTGTTGCTGAATGGCATGATAATCCTGCAAATCCTGAAGCTAGGTATAATACGCATGTGGACTGGGCGGATGCCAGATTCGTCAATGGCGTAACTGTAACAGAACTAAAAGGAGCGATTGCAGCAGCTCTGGTCAAAGTAGATAAAG
>DOJM01000423.1:1855-5461 GCA_003529225.1 Paenibacillus sp. | reverse complement strand
CAGAGTCATGCCCAGCGTAAAATCCCTGGTCTCATGATGAAGCGCCCAGCCCATTAAGAGTCCTGCCATAAGAACGAGCGTAACTCTAGTGACGGTATTGATCATGGGAGTCATATTATCCATTCTGCTCCCCCAAAAATTTTTTAATTAACAGGACGACGTTCACAATTCCCAGAATCATTCCGGTTATAGTGCCAATAGCGAGCCAATATTTTGGCCCCTCCATCAAGTCTTTCAGCCACCTTGCCGCAAAAAAACCAATAACAATGTAAGCGGCGAGTATAGTGCCTGCACTTCCAATGATAAGCGCGGTCTGTAACAAGCTGTCCCTGCTATTTTGTTCTTTCATGGCTACAATCCCAACTAATTTTACTGAATTTCTGGAGTCTTTGTCAATTCATTGAACATTGCCCAAAAACCCTTGAAAACATGAAAATAATCACAGCAAAATGTTCCAAAACCATATAAACCGTACAGTTTCACTGTATGTTGATTTTAATCAGATCAGATATTACTTTAAATGAAATTATTTATTTTTTGTGAACATTCTGTGAAACTCTTCAGGACGCTCCTTATTTATACCAAAATGGTGCAAAATCGCATTGACAATTCGTTGGGAGGCTTTGCCGTCTCCGTACGGGTTGGCGGCCCGACTCATCGAGTGATAGAGCTCATTATCAGTCAAAAGAGCATGTGTCCGTTCATACACCTTCTCCTCGTCCGTGCCCACAAGTTCTAACGTTCCAGCGTCTATCCCTTCAGGACGCTCCGTCGTATCACGAAGCACAAGTACGGGTACTCCGTATGAAGGAGCTTCCTCTTGTAAACCGCCAGAATCGGTCAATATCAAGTGGGTATGCGGATAAAAATTATGCAAATCCACGACATCCAGCGGATCAATCAGCTTAATTCTCGGATGTCCACCCAAAATTTCATGTGCAGGTTCCTTAACGGCAGGACTCGGATGCACAGGATAAACAATGGCTACATCTTCGAANNATTCACCTTGCGATTCTCTACGGTGAGCAGTCATCAAAATTAGTTTTTTTCCTGAAGCAAAATCCAAAACAGGATGCCGATAATCAGGCTGTACGGTATATTGAAACACATCGGTTACAGTGTTGCCTGTGATATAAATACTTGATTCTTTTTTGTTCTCATGTCTCAGATTACTAGCTGACCAATCCGTTGGAGCGAAATGCAGGTCTGCTAATACACCTGNNCGAAGTCCTGCTTCTACGTGCCCAACCTGAATTTGCTGCAGGAAAGAGGCGTAACTTGCAAGGAACGTCGTTAATGTGTCCCCGTGCACCAATACGAGATCAGGTTTAACCTCTCTGAGTACAGGTTCCAAGCCTTCAAGCACTCGAATAGTAATCTCATTAAGCGTCTGACGGTCCTTCATCACATCCAGATCATAATCAGGAGTGATATTGAACACTTCCAACACTTGATCGAGCAACTCCCTGTGCTGTGCTGTTACACATACAATTGACTCAATGTGCTCAGGATGCTTCTTCAGTTCAAGAACTAAAGGAGCCATCTTGATCGCCTCGGGGCGCACTCCGAAAATAGTCATCACTTTAATTTTGGACATAACCCCTACCCTCTCATCAAAAAATCAAAAACCTTCGTATTACCAATTACGGATTACTATTTACTTAGTTCCGTACAAACGGTCTCCAGCATCACCAAGTCCTGGGACGATATATCCATGTTCATTCAAATGAGAATCAAGCGCAGCTACGTAAATATCTACATCCGGATGAGCTTCTTGAACGGCAGCAACACCTTCCGGAGCCGCAATCAGGTTCATCATTTTAATTTGTGTACAGCCACGCTTCTTCAGCGAGGTAATAGCAGCAATCGCGGATCCTCCTGTAGCTAGCATCGGATCAATTACGATCAGCTCACGTTCCTGTACATCTGTAGGAAGCTTGATGTAATACTCAACAGGTTGCAGCGTGTCCGGATCACGGAACAAGCCAACATGTCCTACTTTAGCAGCAGGGAGAAGCTTCAGAACGCCCTCAAGCATCCCTAGACCGGCTCGAAGAATAGGGATAAGCCCAAGCATTCTTCCCGAAATCACTTTACTTTCCGTTTCAGTGACCGGTGTTTGTACTGTAATGGTCTCTAGAGGAATGTCACGTGTAATCTCATAAGCCATCAATGNNTCGTGTTTGTTCTTACGTCGCGAATAAATGTTAGTTTGTGTTGAATTAAAGGATGATCGCAAATCACCAATTTTCCCATTAACTTTCCCTCCGGTAATTGTAAGTCGTGTCTATAACCCTAGAAAGCACTTTTGCTTCTCTATGGCTAAATCCTGTCTATTATAGCATTCCCAACGCCGCATTTCACCTAGAAAGGAACTTGAATCCATACTGAGCCTCTTCCCTTCTATTTTCTTCGCTTAGAAAGGTAAGTATTGGAAATTCAAATGGTTTTCCAGCAATAAAACCTAGATTAGGTTGTGTAAATTTGCGTTTTTCATACTATTCACATTTTTTTCACTATCGTTTATGAAATTTCCATGAACTTTCATGATTGATTTCATGGTTTTCCAGCAATTCATCCATGGAATATTGTGAACAATAAACAACAAAAAAACCTCCACCAAACCCTAAAATCAGGACTCGGCGGAGGCGGATTTATTAATGAACACGAACAAGAACTAGTATTTCAGTTCTGGATAAAGTGGGTACTGGTCCGTCAAATCAGCAACTTGACGAGCTGACTCAGCTAATTTCACTTCATCCTTCGGATTCTTCAGAACATTAGCTATAATGCGGCCAATAACCACCATAGCTTGCTCGTCCATACCACGGGAAGTGACCGCAGGTGTACCAATACGAATACCGCTTGTTACGAAAGGACTTGTAGGATCAAATGGAATTGCGTTTTTATTCACAGTGATTCCGATGGAATCTAGTACTTTTTCCGCATCTTTTCCGGTAATGTTCAGGTTACGTGTATCAAGCAACATCAAGTGGTTATCTGTACCACCGGATACAATGTTAACTCCTTCGCTAATCAGTGTTTCTGCGAGAACATTTGCATTCTTCACTACATTCTCAGCATAAGTCTTAAAGGATGGCAGCAAAGCTTCGCCGAATGCAACTGCTTTTGACGCAATGACATGCATCAGCGGTCCACCTTGGGAACCAGGGAATACGGCTTTATCGATAGCAGCTGCCCATGGCTGTCTGCACATAATCATACCTCCGCGAGGACCGCGTAAAGTCTTATGTGTTGTAGTTGTAACGAAATGAGCATGAGGAACCGGGCTCGGATGAAGACCAGCAGCAACAAGACCTGCGATATGGGCCATATCTACCATAAACAATGCGCCGACATCATTGGCGATAGCACCAAGTTTTTCGAAATCAATAATACGCGGATACGCACTTGCACCAGCAACAATCAACTTAGGACGGTGCTTGAAGGCTGCTTTGCGTACTTCGTCATAATCAATTAGGAAAGTATCTTCCTGTACACCATAAGCTACGAAGTTATAGAGCAATCCTGAAGCATTTACTGGACTACCATGCGTTAAATGTCCGCCATGTGCCAAGTTCATGCCAAGAACCGTGTCGCCAGGGT
>DOJM01000423.1:1428-1844 GCA_003529225.1 Paenibacillus sp. | reverse complement strand
TATTCGCTTGTGCTCCAGAGTGAGGCTGTACGTTGACATGTTCCGCACCGAACAATTCTTTCGCACGATCACGAGCCAGATTTTCAACGATATCCACATCTTCACAGCCACCATAATACCGTTTGCCTGGATAGCCTTCTGCATATTTGTTTGTAAGCACTGAGCCCTTGGCTTCCATTACGGCTTCGCTAACAATATTCTCTGAGGCAATAAGCTCAATATTGGCACGCTGACGTTTCAGTTCCAGTTCCATTGCTTCCAGTACTGCCGGGTCACTCTTACGTAATTGTTCCATGTTCTTATTTCCTCCCTAGTGTGTGTAGATATGATTTAAATAGAAACGATTTGCCCGCCACGAAAAGGCTTTAGGTCTACGTTTCTGCAAAAACATAAATCTAAGTTCATCAATCACAAAC
>DOJM01000423.1:299-1416 GCA_003529225.1 Paenibacillus sp. | reverse complement strand
TCTGTGAACCACTCTGTTCAAGAGTACGGTAAACCGCTCGTTCGCCGCCAATAAGCGGAGGTCTAGTCCATGCCGCGTTCACTCTAGCTGCTCCAATGTACCGTAAGGTCGGGCGAAAAGGAACCGCCACACGGCGCAAATGCATACCTATAAGAGTTTCACCAATGTCTAAACCAGCATGCGCTTCTATTGTTTCCGCCAGAACAGGATCTTTCATAGAGAGATAGGCAGCCGCAGCCATCGAACCGCCAGCGCCCGGTATAGGTACAGCTGAAACTTCATTTAGCCCAAGCGACTCTAGCAAAGAGCGTTCCATTACAAGCGCACGATTCAAATGCTCGCAGCACTGATAAACGAGATGAAATCCTTTTTCTTCTGCGACCNNACTCCAAGGACAACAATTTTACCAGATCCAAGGTTACCAGCTTCCGCCAACTCCCTTAACACAGTGAAAGTAGCTTCAGTTAAAGATAACTCTACAACTTTGTCCATCACCCTACCTCCTCAAGCTTTAAACAAGCTTCATTTAAACAAAAAAGAGCAGTCCGCAGGTAGCTGCGGATTTGCTCTTTTGCCCAGGCGACCGGCCGTTTATTCCGATGCTCCATCGTGGTTTGATCCACATTTGTCGCCAGTTACACCGGAACCGATTAGTTGTACTTTCATCTTAAAGCAAAGCGGACTGAAAATCAACCATTTACAAATGGCGTAAGGATTCCAGTTTATCTAATAAACTAAACAACGAAGTGCGAATCTCAGCAGCAGTAAGCTCATAATCTTCACGCGTACCCCCGAATGGATCAGAAATATCAAAGCTTGGGATACGCTGGCGGATTTCAATCATTCGTTGTAGATCCGTTGCGTTGGGTTCACCACCTAAAGCTATGCTTAACTCAGCATCTGCGTAGAGGCTGTCCAATTCCTTAATATCCTCCGTCACGGCTTCTTCGTTATGCACATATTCCTTCAATGTATATGTTTTCGTTACGGCATCCGGAAAATACTGTAGCAAATGCTGCTTGTGCCCACTGGTCAAGGTCAGTACAAGATCAGCCCAAGCCACGGATTGTCCCGTTAATTGCGACGACTCCAAATGATCAGCAATGCCTTCTTCCTG
>DOJM01000423.1:0-217 GCA_003529225.1 Paenibacillus sp. | reverse complement strand
GCAGACCGCACTTCCAGGTCGATTCCACGTTCCCTCGCGAGTTTTCTTAAAAGCCCCTCAGCCATAGGACTACGGCATGTATTGCCGGTGCAGACGAATAAAATATGCAGCATGCTTTTGCACCCCCATGAAATTAAAATATTGTAATGCCGTTATTGTATCAAAAGATGAATAGCAAGCCAAACCCCAATAAAATAGCCCCGCCCAGCGCTTCCCC
>DOJM01000266.1 GCA_003529225.1 Paenibacillus sp. | reverse complement strand
TCCGGTTCGTCGAATCCAAAGCTGGCGGCAGATATTGCAGAGCGACTTGGTGTTGAATTGGGGCAGATTAAGCTGACCCGTTTCATGAGCGGCGAGATTTACGTGCATTACGAAGAGAGCATCCGGAACTGCGACGTATTTTTGGTGCAATCCCTATCCCATCCCATTAATGAGATGTTCGTGGAACTGCTCGTGATGATAGATGCTGCTAAACGGGCATCGGCACGTACAGTTAACATTATTGTGCCGTATTATGGATACGCTCNNACGTAAGTCTGCACCTCGTGAACCGATGTCGGCTAAGATGGTAGCTGATGTACTTACGACCGCGGGCGCAACCCGTGTAATCACTATCGATTTGCATGCAGCGGCAATTCAAGGCTTTTTCAACATTCCGGTCGATCATCTGACTGCTCTCGATTTGATCAGCAGCCATTTGAAGGCTAAGGCTATGTCTGATTTGGTCATTGTTTCTCCGGATGCCGGACGTGCATCTATGGCTGAGAAGCTGGCGAATAAGCTGGATTCACCTTTTGCCATTATGATCAAGAAGCGTCCAGCCCATAATGAATCAGTAATCACCCATGTCATTGGTGATGTCGAGGGACGTACACCGATTATTATCGAGGACCTGCTCGATACAGGGTCTACCATCGTGAATGTGGTAGAGGGGCTGAAAGAGAGAGGTGCGAAGGACAGTATCGTCTGTGCAACGCATGGATTGTTCTCAGGACCTGCGCTGCAGCGGCTTGACCATCCCTCTGTTCAGGAAGTTGTCATTACGGATTCTATTGCGCTGCCGGATGACCATTCAAGTCGGTTTACGGTCTTATCGGTGGCACCGATGCTTGCACAAGCTACACGTATTATTCTTGAGGGCGGGTCGATCGATAAGCTTTTCAGAGACGCGGGAATTTAATTCCCCGTCTTTTTTTAAATATAAGAAAGTATAAGTTTCACACCATACTTTATGTCTTATATTTCTCGCATATACGCTTACCGTCCTTATAAGGACGCTGAAGGCGTTTATGCTTGTTTTTACGTGAAAAAGTTGCTGCTTATGGAGTGGTAGAGTCTTTCTCAACTTGAGAATCTCGCGGTCACATGTGGTATACTGTGTGAAGATAGCCGCACCCATAAAGGGAACGGAATAGCGATTAAGTTTGGAGCTCCGGTATACCCCATTGGGCGCCGTCCTCCTATTTTTTCGTTAGTATAAAAGGAAGCTTCTTATAAGGGGGTGCCTTGCTTCCATGATGGAGAGAACTTCAGAGTATGAGGAGAATGATAATGTTATTCCTGTCACTCTGAATGCCAATTTTTTCTTTGAAAGAGCCGTTCGGTCCTTGGATCGCTTTCAATATGATAAGGCATTAAAGAATTTTCGCNNACGAACCGGAGAACCCGGTGAATCATTGTAACGTAGCAGGTGTATTATCAGAGATGGGTAATTATGAGGCGTCTAACGATATTTTGACCCATGTGCTGGAGAATATTGATCCTGGAATGACGGAATGTTATTTCTATATGGCTAACAACTTCGCTAATATGGAAAGCTATGAGGAGGCAGAACGCTCACTCGTTACTTATCTCGAAGAAGATGTGAACGGTGAATTTCTGGCTGAATCGGAAGAATTGATGGAACTTCTTCAATATGAGCTGGATCGTCCTGCACCACTTATCCGGATTAAAAGCCGGGAAGGGGTAATAGAGCATGAAAGGGCCCGGGCGCTGTTGGAGGAAGGCAAGTTTACACAAGCCGTTACTTTGCTTGAAGAGATTGTGAGCAATACGCCAGACTTCTTGGCGGCGCATAACAACCTAGCCCTTGCGTATTTCTATATGGGTCGTTTTACCAAAGCTAAAGAATGTATTATGCGGGTGCTTGAACAGGACTCTGGGAATTTGCACGCACTTTGTAACTTGGCGATCTTTCTGCAGTATGAAGGCGACCGCGGGCAACTGGCTGGATTATTACGTCTGCTAGAGACGACTATTCCTTTTCACCAAGAGCATTTGTTCAAAATGGCCACTACGATGGGGATTCTGGGACGGCATAGAACCGCTTATAGTCATTTTCGGCGCCTGCTGAAAGATGAGGAAGTCGGCGGTGACGCCAGTTTATACCATTACTGTGCAGCAGCAGCAAGTAATAGTGGTCTCTACGCAGAGGCTCAGCGTTGCTGGCAAAAAGCTGCTAAGCTGGATCCGGAATCGGCTGTGCCGAGATTTTTCCTGGCCCAACTGCAGGGGGCGCAGGGGGAAGGCAAGGCGTTGTCTCCAATCAGTTACAACTATCAGCTCCCATTTCAAGAGCAGCTGAAGCTGTGGAAAGACAACAAAGGCAGCTTTGCCGAAGAGGTGAGGAACAATCCACTGCTTCGATCATCCTTCTTCTGGGCACTTCGCTACGGTGATGCCAATACGAAGCTTCAGGTTACGGAAGCTCTGCGCTGGATCGAAGATGAAGAAATGTCCGAGATTCTACAAGGACTTCTGAAGCAACAGCCATTGCAGGAAGAAAAGCTGCAAGAAGCTGCGCTTCTCAGCCTGCAACGACTGATTGGTAGTGTTCCGGAGGAAAATGTACTTCAGGAAGCCAAAGAAACTTCTACTGCGCGTCTGAAGGGATTGCCAGAATGGAGAGAAGATTGGCAAAAAGTCATCGATCAGACGGTAAGTATGATGGACCGGAGATTTGATGCCGTCCAGAAAAAAGATGCTGAATTACTTTGGAAGCAGTTCGTCAGTAGCATATATCCAGATGTTCCTTTTATCCGTCAAACGGAAGGCTGGTGTGCTGCCTTAGAATATCTGATCGCAAAAATGCATAACCTTCCAGTCACCTACCGCGAGGTAGCTCAGCGCTACGACGTTTCCGTGTCGATGGTCAGTCGTTATGCTCGGCGTATCGATGATGAATGTAGTTTTCAGGGAAGTGTGAGCGACAGTCTTCCCCCGTTTACCGAAAATATCTAAATTTTTGATGCATAAACCCTATTGTGAGGAGGCCACTGTTATGTACAAAACGATTGTAATCGGAACAGGCCCGGCCGGGCTTACTGCTGCTATTTATCTGGCACGTGCCAA
>DOJM01000363.1:4914-5223 GCA_003529225.1 Paenibacillus sp. | reverse complement strand
GGTCGTCGCTCCGGGATGCTAATTGATCCGAATGCATACGGCGGATTACTAGTAACAGCTTTTGCCATTCATATCATGACGAGCGGAGACGGGGTGAAGCTGCTTAGGGGATGGGTGAGTACGCTAGCGACGATAACCTTAGCTGGGGGCATAATAATGACTTTTTCGCGTTCGTCATGGATAGGTCTGTTCCTTGTCCTGCTTACACTACTGCTGACTAATCCTTCTCGACTTCTCAAGATCGGCATGGGGTTTAGCGTCGCGTTTGGAGCACTGCTGTTGTATAAAGGTACAGCTTATTTGGATGTG
>DOJM01000363.1:0-4849 GCA_003529225.1 Paenibacillus sp. | reverse complement strand
ACTAGGGATTGGACTCGGTAGCTATAACTATGAACTGCGGATTATTATCCATAATACTCCGATCTGGTTTATGACAGAATTTGGATTATTGGGCTTGATTGTGTACGGCGGATTCATGATCTGGTTCTTCATCGTTGGGATCCGTTCTTATCGCGCGGCAGATAGGGTGAATAGACCGATCATTATGGCATTACTGCTGTCTCATGCAGCGATGATTGGACTTTCGATGGGTATTGAAGCCTTATTCCAGCGGTATTGGTGGTTCATGATGGCTATGAACGCAGCTTGCATCCGACTAACGAATACGGGATGGAAAGGAGTGAAGCGATATCGAACCAAGGGAACTGAAAGGTCAACGGGTCGTAACCTACGACAAGAAACAGAACAAGCGCAACAAGCGCAATAACAAGAGGTTCGGGAGCATACATGCTGAAGAATGTGGGCCGGTAAGAGTTGCTTTTGTAGCCTCCATTTTTGGGCATTTTGAGAGTTTCCATCTACCTTACATGGCGTTATTGCAGCAAAAGGGCTGTGAAGTGCATGCTTATGCGCAGCCCGGAGAAGCGAGATTGCGGTTAGAAGAGAAGGGGATTGTGTGCCATGATGTGCCCATTCAGCGTAGCCCTTTACAGATGCAGAACTGGGCGGCACTAGGCATATTAACGGAAAGCTTCAAGGAGGAGGGGTTCCAATTCATCCATGTACATACGCCAGTCGCTTCGATTCTCGGACGGATTGCGGCTCATAGAGCAGGTGTACCTTGCACATTGTATACAGCTCACGGCTTTCATTTTTTCAAGGGAGCTCCTCTCCTGAACTGGATGCTTTATTATCCGCTTGAACGGTTAATGGCTCGCTGGACAGATGTGCTGATCACCATAAATAGAGAAGATTATAAACGCGCCCAGAAATTTTCTGTCCGGAAAAAATTGACCTATGTGAGTGGTGTAGGACTTGATCTCCAGGTTTACGGCAGTGAACAGGATCTTCCTGAAGCTGAGACGGAGAAGGCAGATAGGCGACGCCAACTATTTGATCTGCCGAAGAGTGACCATGATGAACCTCCCTTCGTCATCCTATGCGTTGCTGAACTAAATGCCAACAAGAATCAGAAGCAGTTGATCGAAGCGCTGGGTCAGTTGGGGTCTCAAGCAGGCAACATCCATCTGGCTTTTGCGGGTACAGGACCGTTCGAGCAGACTCTATTGGAACTTGCTAATCGGCTAGGTGTCAGTGATCGGGTGCATATGCTAGGGTACCGTAAAGATATTCCGGATCTGCTTAGAGCGTGTGATGTTGCTGCACTTGTGTCCTATCGCGAGGGGCTACCTCGGGCGATTATGGAGGCGATGGCAGTAGGAAAACCCGTTATAGGTACGCATATTCGGGGGATTCATGATTTGATCGAACATGAGTCAACAGGCATGTTGGTTCCTGTTGGTGATATTACCGCTACCGCTAAGGCTTTTACTCAATTACGTGATGATCCAGCATTAACTACGGCAATGGGAGAAGCAAACAAGGAGAGGATCATTCGTTACGGGTTGCCTGCGGTGCTCCGTGAAATGGACTCGATCTATATAGAAGCGCTAAATAAGGAGGGAAGAAAGCGGGTTCCGTCTGAAATGCATGCGAGCCTATAGGGGGATTGAACCATTCACTCTCACTTAAAGGGAGAGTAAATGAACTTTTAGTTAATTAGGGAGAAAGAAGTGATGAGAATGCGGATCNNTTTTTACTTCGGTTTGATTTTCAAATCCCTGAGATGTACGTGTGGATGCTTCCGTGGGCAATATTGATTCACATTGCGGTGTATGCGGCCTTCTCATTTGGATTCAAAGTGTATAACAATATCTGGCGATACACCGGAATGAGAGAGTTGCTGCAGCTTCTAAAAGTGAGTGTATTAACCCTAGTTGGAGTGATTGTTGCCAACGTATCCACCCATGCAGTAATTCCTTCCTATCGACTACCGATTTCTATTTATTTTGCAGCGGGTTATGTGTTTCTGGGCATTGTCGGGTTACGAATGGTTAAACGTCTTCTAAATGATGGGTTTGAGACAACGGGTGTGAAGGATGCCTTCGAAGGTAATCTTCTAATCGTTGGAGCTGGTAAAGCAGGAATTCTCGTTACGAAAGATATCAAGCATTCAAGGTTCAAATTTATGCATCCGGTCGCCTTCATTGATGATGATGCATCCAAACAAAAGCTGGAAGTAATGGGGCTGCCGATTGTGGGTAATCGGAATTTCATTCCCGAGGCCGTGAAACAGCTGGACATTGCTTTCANNTGAAATTTTGGATGGGAAAATGGCAGTTAATCGAATCCGTGAAGTGTCCGTAAATGATTTGCTGGGTAGAACTCCTGTTGAGATTAATACTGAAGAGATTCGTGAGAATTTAGGGAGTGAGTGCATTCTCATCACGGGTGCAGGAGGCTCCATTGGGTCAGAACTATGCCGTCAGCTAGCTGCATATCGCCCGAAGGAAATGTTGCTGCTTGGTCATGGTGAGAACAGCATTTACCTGATTGAACAAGAGCTACGCCAGTTATATCCTGATCAGAAGATTCAACCCATCATAGCTGACATTCAGGATGTGTCGCGGATCGATAGTGTTTTTCAGAATTTCCGACCTACGATTGTGTATCACGCCGCTGCGCATAAACATGTTCCCCTTATGGAGATGAATCCGGTGGAGGCGGTAAAGAACAACGTGATCGGAACAAGGAATGTAGCGGAAGCGAGTGCCAAATATGGTGCTAAGCGTTTCATTCTGATCTCTTCGGACAAAGCGGTTAATCCAACAAGTGTCATGGGAGCTACGAAGCGAGCGGCAGAAATGATTATTAATGATCAGAATTCATCCAGCAAGACGGTTTTTGCTGCTGTACGTTTCGGTAATGTTCTCGGTAGTCGGGGGAGTGTTATTCCGTTATTCAAAAGACAGATTGAGAGCGGTGGCCCGGTTACGGTTACCCATATGGATATGGTGCGGTATTTCATGACGATCCCTGAAGCAGTGCAATTGGTTATCCAGGCGAGCGTACTGGCACAAGGTGGCGAGGTGTTCGTGCTTGATATGGGTAAACCGGTTCGGATATACGATCTAGCGAGAGACTTAATACGTCTATCGGGCTTAGAACCCGATAAAGATATCCCTATCGTGGTCACGGGCATTCGTCCTGGAGAGAAATTATTTGAGGAACTCCTGACAGAAGAGGAGGGATTGATGGTCACCAATAACTATCGCATCATGATCAGTCGTCCTCAAAGTGTTTCCAGATCCGAACTGAATTTGGTTCTAGGTGTTCTGGAGAATTTGTGCAAACGGTACGAATTTGTGCCAAGCAGTTATCAGATTAAGAAATTATTAAAGCAGCTTATTCCAAGCTATTCGGGCTTTCAGGAAGAACCACAGGTGGCTACTCATGAGCTTGACCGGATCAAATCCGAAGTTCATGCGGGGATCTAAGTGATGAAGTCGTTTATGAGTAGATGGAACAAGAAATTGCGTTTACGAGGTAAGAGTGACAAGGAATTCACAAGAAAGCAAATAGTCATGCGGCGAGTTGGAAGATTCGCCCTGATTGGTTTTCTGATGGTGATTGTAATTGGTGGCATTTGGATTAGAGGGGTGTTAAATGCTGAACAGCGATTTCAAAAGGCTGTCCTTAATCCATTGACCATACCTAAAATTTCTGCAGTCCCTGTGGGGAAGACGCAGTCGGATGGGACTCCGAAAAGTCCAGAAAATTCGGATGGCGTGGCACTACCATCGACTGAACCAACAGCATCGCCAGGTGCAACCGATAAAAAAACTTCATCCTTTAATGTTGTATTAATTGGAACGGATACGTGGGGTGGGGATATCTCCCGTGCGGACACGATCATGGTTGTGCATGTAATGCCGGAACAGCGGAAGGTAAACATAGTCTCTGTACCGCGCGATACAAGGGTTTATGTACAAAATGTTGGATATACCAAAATTAATCATGCTCATATTATTGGTGAGTCCAAAGGTGGGAATGAGCAAGGAACGCTGACGCTCATTCAAGCAGTGAGCGACTTTATGAATATTCCCATTCATCATTACATCAAGACGAATTTCTCTGGAGTTCGTGATTTCATCGATTCAATCGGTGGGATCGACATGGTAATCAATCAGGACGTCACAATAACCCCAGAGATTACCATTGAAAAAGGCGAACAGCATCTGGATGGCGTGCATGCACTCTACCTTGCCAGGGAGCGGTATTCTACTCCAAACGGTGACTTTAGTCGTCAAGAGGAGCAATTCAATATCGTTAGAGCTGTGGCCAATAAGCTGTTGAGCCCTGAGCATCTTCCGGATCTGGCGGGATTATTACTCCATGAAAAGAAAGACATTATCGATACAAGCTTCAGCGACAGTGATTTGCTCAGCTTAGCCTGGTTATTCAAGGGGATTACTTCTGAGGACTTTCAATACGAACAGATTCCAGGTAACAACAGTTTTGGTCCTGATCCGCTAGTCAGAACTAAGGTGTACTACTGGAGTGCTGATTTAAAACAGGTGAACTCACTTAGGTAACGTCTTTTTACGGATTAAGAGAAAGGCGGGAGGAGTACTAACATGTATCGCCATATGAAACGAGGCTTCGATCTTGTAGGAGCGATCGTTATGTTATGTATATTTAGTCCAGTCATGGCTGTGGTGGCGTTGTTGATTCGAATGAAGCTTGGAAGCCCAATCTTGTTCAAGCAGCAGCGACCTGGACGGGGAGAGAAACCCTTCTTCATCTACAAATTTCGGACCATGGCTGAACTGTATGACACGCAGGGTCAGCCGTTACCAGATGAGCGACG
>DOJM01000355.1:3050-3512 GCA_003529225.1 Paenibacillus sp. | reverse complement strand
TCCCGGTTACGATTGTTCGTCCTTCCCATACTTACGGAAACACAGCCATCCCTGCGGGACTCTCGAGTGGACAGCATCCTTGGTCCTTGGTTGATCGTATCCGTCGTGGCTTGCCTTTAGTCATCCATGGAGATGGAACATCTTTGTGGACACTGACGCATCACTCAGATTTTTCCAAAGTGTTTGTCGGATTGCTTGGGCATCCGGATGCGAGATTGGGGAGGCCATTCATATTACATCTGACGAGGTATTGAACTGGAATCAGATCTATGCGGCTATCGGGCAAGCGGCAGGGGTGGAGCCGAAAGTGGTTCATATCTCAACAGACTTTATCACAGCCTTCTCCCCTTCAGGGACGGCGGATGGCTTGATCGGCGATCAAGCGGTCAGCAGTGTTTTTGGCAATCGTAAAATCAAACGTCTCGTGCCTGACTTCCAGGCGACCGTTCCTTTCTCTGAAGG
>DOJM01000355.1:313-3030 GCA_003529225.1 Paenibacillus sp. | reverse complement strand
GCATAAGGTTTATACAGTTATATTTAAAGACGGTTTGTTCCTAAGGGAGCAGCCGTTTTTTTGGGTTTGTCTCGTTCAATGTAAGGTTATGGCATGAATCAGCAAATCATGAATATACTCTCACTACCTTAAATTCCGTTAAAAAGGAGTCCTGGCCATGCCAACACATCCCTTTGTCTCGCGTTTTTTTGTAAACTCAGATGCAAGCCGTGAGAAGTTAATTTATGATTTGCCAGAATCCTGGTGGAGCCGTCCCTTTGAATATGAGTGGTGTATTAACTTTATTTCTCCACATGGGGTTGTGCTGGATNCAGCCTGTGGAATTCCCCATCCCTTGAAATTTTATTTAGCTGGGGTATGTGCAGAGGTTTATGCTTGCGATATGGACAGCAGGGTTATTTACCGGGAGGACATCTTAAATGCGATTACAGATGAGATCGGGGAAAAAGCGGCGAAGCAGGTTATAGCTAGAAGAACTAACAACTTGCATCTTGCTCAGGCCAATCTTGCGGACCTGCCTTATGAGGATGAGAGCTTTGACACTATTTTTTGCATATCAGTGCTGGAGCATTTGTCCTTAGAGGATACGGTGGGCACTTTACGGGAATTTCACCGAACGTTGAATGAAGAAGGGCTGCTCGTGCTAACGTTTGATTACCCGACGGTAAACCTAAATCTTATGAATGATTTGCTGCTGCAGGCTGGATTTCAATATTGGGGGGAGACGGATTTTGAGCTGCCTGCAGATGCGGTGTCCACAGATTTGTGGGGTGGGTTACAATGCTTCCGGGCTGTTTTGAAAAAATCAAAGGGATAACAGGTCTTCTTACCCTTAAATTAGTAATCTATTTCCAGTAAGCTAGAATAATAGCTATTATAGATTCCATAATGAGGATAGGAGGCTGTATTTTTTGAGATTAGGGTCGAATGTACTGCGCAGCATGCTACTCACTACACTTCTATTATCACTGATCCTCCCTTCGACGATTGCATCTAGTGCAGCTTCGCCATCTTCAGAACCTATCAGACTTGTGTTTGCTGGTGATATTCTCCTGGACGGTTTTGTGGGTGATCAGATCGCGAAATACGGAGTGAACTTTCCGTTTGTGAAAGTCGCACCTACCTTGCAAAAGGCAGATATCGCCTTCGCGAATCTGGAAACACCAGTGTCTATTCGAGGGAAGGCTGCAGAGAAGACCTTTGCCTTTAGGTCCAAACCAGCAGCGCTTAATGGCTTAACCTATGCTGGGATTGACGGCGTATCTTTGGCTAATAATCACATTTTAGATTTCGGAACAGACGCTATGCTCGACACACTGGTGCATCTGGATCAAAACAAGATTGGCCATACAGGAGCAGGCAAAGATGTAGAGGAAGCGTTCAAACCGTATACAAGGACGGTAAAGGGGAAGAAGATCGCTATCTTAGGTGTTAGTCGTGTGCTTTCAGGCCCTTCTTGGTATGCCGGTAACAATAAACCGGGAGCTGCCTCAGCGTATACCTCGCAGCCTATGCTTACGGCTATTCAGAAGATGTCTAAGGTGAATGATTACACGATTGTGTACATTCACTGGAATGAAGAGTTTAAGGATTACCCTGAACAATACGCCCGCACGCTAGCCAAACAGATGATTGATAGTGGTGCAGATATCATACTCGGCGCACACAGCCATTGCCTGATGGGCATCGAATACTACAAAAATAAACCGATCTATTATTCACTTGGAAACTTTGTGTTTAATCGTTCAACACGTGGTGGGGAAAAGACGCTTCACTCGATGCTAGTGAATGTTGAGGTTAATGATTCCAAGGTGACCAGTAAGATTACGCCAGTCAAGATTATTGGTGGACAGCCCAACTTCATGGATGACTCTTATAATAAGAAGACGATCAAGCTAATGAATAGTCTGTCTTATAACGCAGTTATCGATGCGAATGGCAGGGTTACGGAGAAGAAAATTTAAAAAAATTGCAGCAGTGTGAGATGTGCTAGATATGAAAAACACCAGGCGGTGACTCTCCAGTTATTGGAGAAACATTGCCTGGTGTCTTGGGTCTACGGCGGATTGCTTGAGCGGACTATAGGCAAGTGTAAGTCGCCGGGACCTCATTGTTCTTCATACGTTCCAATACACACTTTGCCTTAGTCATCCGTTGATCGCACCTGTTCTTGCTAGTATCGGTCAAGTAAATGTAGCAGTAGCAGTAAATGTAACTGCATTCTATACAGTTATTTCGTATGCCAAAAGGTTAATTCTGNNTTACTCAAGAGAATAGGTGTACGAAATACAGTTATATCCATCGGGAGAGTGAATTGAAGAAATATAGATGTATGAAATACAGTTAAACATCTAGAGTCTCCGGCGAGTGGAGCTCCGAAGCCCCAGTATAACAATCCTAGGCCCCAGGTACTCTCAGAGAGATTCAGGGTTTTTGCCGTTTGTAGAAAGGTCAGCATGATTGATTGGAATGGAATCAGCGTCGGCATATTATACAGGAAAAAATCACTCCGCTCAGTCCGAACTTCGTCCGCGCTAGCTTGTAGGCAGCGATAGAGGAGATGAACACAATACCCAGAAGGCCAACACCGGTAATCACAAGGTTGTTTAGGAACAACTACGGATAGTTGATAAACTTCCACACGTACGAATAGTTGCTGAGCACCAGATGTTTCGGCCAGCTTTGCGGTTTGTATTTATTATGCCTCAACCTCTCTT
>DOJM01000355.1:0-228 GCA_003529225.1 Paenibacillus sp. | reverse complement strand
ATGACAGAATGACGTCAAACACCTGAATTGGTCAGCGCCAATATGATCAACGCGCTGCTGCTTCGCGTGCACCAGAGCGGACATTGGCAGAGCTTGAGCCCCACCGCAGGAAACTGGTGATGGAAGCTCTGGATTATTATAAAATCATCCGCAGTAAAATCCCACATGCCATGCCTTTCTGGCCGCACGGTCTGCCGGATAGTGAGGGCGAATGGGTCAGCCTCAGGC
>DOJM01000006.1:3635-3966 GCA_003529225.1 Paenibacillus sp. | reverse complement strand
GGCAATTTTCTTCACATATTCATGAACCTCAGGGTCGAGGGTTATGGCCGTTCTGATCTTATTGAACTGTTTCATTGTTATCACCTCAATTGAATAGTATCACATAAAATAATATTTTCACTACAACTATCAAATAATATATACACAAGTATGATAGTATATGATACAATGACGTCAAAGGAATAAGAGGGAGTGAGAACATGAACGACACAAAGAAGCTAAAAAACATCCCCTATCGTCTTGATCCTAATGAACATAAGCGGTTGAAGCTATTCTGCGTTGAACGTGGAATTCCGATGCAGCAATTGTTGGATAAGGCGGTGCAAGAGTA
>DOJM01000006.1:0-3612 GCA_003529225.1 Paenibacillus sp. | reverse complement strand
AACATCGTGAACCATTGGATATACAAAGATTCAGAATATTTCATTACATGGTTTGAAATGATCTACCGCGCCAGATATTCGAAAGAACCTGGGCAAGAGACGATCGAAGGAAAAAAAGTAGTAATGGAATACGGTCAATTCATTTTCGGCCGAACCAAATGGAGCGAGAGATTAAAGATCAGCGAGCGAAGGCTACGGACATTGATTGATAGGTTAGTAAGGGATGGAATGATCACTCTTGTATCAAAACAACCCAAATTTACAGTCTATCAAATAGTTAATTATGAGAAATATAACTCGCCGGAATCTCGCCAACATCTCGCCAACATCTCGCCGGAAAACGACCAGCATATCGACCAGCAAGAAACCTTAGAGCCAGAAGGGTTTGAGTATGATAGCGACCAGCAGAAACGCCAGCAAGTGACCAGCAACCGACCAGNNCCCGAATTCGATGAATTCTGGAATGTGTATCCTAGGAAACTTGGAAAAGTTGAAGCCTTTAAAACATGGACAAAGGTTATCAAGAACGGCGAATCATCAGAGATCATTATCAAGTGCGCTACGAACTACGCAACAGACTGCGAGAACAAACAAACGGAGCAGCAGTTTATAAAGCATCCGAAGACCTTTTTAAACGATGAGAGATACAAAGATTACACTTTGATAGCTGTTGGGGGTGGTAACGGTGGAGAGTTTAAGGGACGCAATAAAGACGTTCGATCTGGAGGCGATCAAAAGAAGAGCGAGTATGCATTCCTCGATGTCAGTAGCTCCAGAACAGGCACATCCCCTTACGACCCGACCATCTTCTGATCCTATTTGTATAAAGTGTCGAGGTGCAGAAGGTGAGTTCTACCGAAACGAGCAAGGATACGAATACTGGCGTGAATGTGAGTGCGTGAAACAAAGGAGAGTGTCGCGTTTGATTCAATCTAGCAATATCACAGAAGAATTCAAGAACAAAAGCTTCGGANNTTCATCAAGAAGTGATTAAAGCTCATGACCTTGCATTTGAATATACGAAGAAATTCAAAGAGATTCGAAAAGATAGACAGAATAGCATTTGCTTGCTGGGTCAACCGGGATGTGGGAAGACGCATCTGCTAATGGCAGTGTCCAACAACTTGATACAACGTGGCGTAGAGGTGATTTACTTTCCGTGGGTGGAAGGATGGACGGAGATCAGCGAAGATTTCAAGATGATGCCAGAACGAGTAAGAAGATTAGAACATGCTCAAGTTTTGTTCCTGGATGATGTTTACAAAGGACGAGAGGAACCAACTAAGACGCAACGTGAACAGTTTTTCGCAATCGTGAATTATCGCTACATGGAAAAACTACCAATGCTGATTAGCTCAGAACGGACTATATCTGAAATGTGCCAGTTTGATGAGGCGGTTGGTAGCAGAATAAACGAAATGTGTCGTGACTATAAGGCGATCATAAACAGAAATATGGAACTTAATCTACGGCTTAAATAAGAGAGGATGGATGAACAGTGAGTGACAAAGTGAAATTGACGAAGGAACAGGCTAAATTCCTGAAAGATTACACGGACATGTGGACTGATGAAAAAATAATAGAATCACTCATTCATGCAAAGGAGAACAGTGCGACAAATGAGGAAGAAGAAGTTCTGATTAAACTTTCAACCGACACTCTTATCCGCGCTTTATACATCGGTTATGAAGTTGAACAAACCGTAGAGGAACAACTATTGCAACTAGTTAAAGAAAACAAAGAAAGCCACGACAATGCTATAAAGTTAGATGATCGTGACGAGTCAATGTGGGCTAGCGGAAAATTAAAAGGGATTAAAGACACATTGGACATCATCGGCATGAAAGTAAAGGGGATAAACGCATGAACAAACCAATCCACGACTACGACCTATACGACGAAGACTTTCGGGAATGGTGGCGGCGCGGACTAGAAGCATTTGGTATGGATCCTAGAATTGCAGATGCAGAAGAGGAGGAAGCAGCTTAATGCGAAGAGTGAGACCAATGAGAATCCTATGTATACTATTCGGCCACAAGTACGACTACAACATGCGGAGATGGCACAAACGGTGTAAGCGGTGTGGGAAGAGTTCGGTGTATAGGAACGACAATTAAACGCCACTACGGTGCGTATAGAAGGTGATACGGTGAAGAAGATGTCTAGTAATAAGTACATCCATGGGTGTACTGTAACCACAACAGAAACTCAAAATATGGTAATTAGCGAATGGAAAAAGATGAGTGAATACGATCGCAACATGGAGCGATTATCTCATATGTGCAATGAAAGTTATCTTAAACGGATTGGGAGGAACACCAATGNNATAATATTGATAATGAGGGATATTGACAAAAAAACATTAGAAACATTCCTTAAAATACTTACTAGTCCAATGCATAGAAATCACAATACTTTGTCAGCATGGTATGAATTTAACGATGAGATGATTAATCAAATTGAAATTGATTTCAAGTGGATACTTGATGCTGTTACAAAAGCAAAAATGTTGCCAATGGACGAGAAAAGCTCAAGGCGACCAGTAACCGTATACAGTAAAGGAAAATTGAGAGTGAGGGATTGTAATGACTGATCTAATCAGAAATGTGCGGGAAGCACTAGCAAAATCAAGTGTTGATTACACAAAAGAGACAGCTTACCTATATGCACACTCTGAAACATGGCTGGAACAACTAACAGATCAACTTGAAGAGGCGATAAAGGCTCTGGAAGTGTATGCAAATGATTTAAACTGGCTAACAAGCCCAAGTGGAGATTTAAATATNNCATACACCGATTGCTCCAATCCCATGGTGGTATAGCAAACGTATCGGAGAAGTGTTTGAAGTATTCGAAAACGAAACCATGCCTGATCTTTATAAAACAAACGGGAATGGACCAGGAGCAAGCAGCATCATGAAGTGTGATTGTGAAAAGGTTTTGCCGAAGGCCACCGACCCGACCGAATCACCCAGCGTAGCGGCAGCCGAAACAGGTATAGGGGGTTCCTATGAGTAAACTAACAGAGATCAAAGAGAGACTAGACGGAATTAAACAGCGAGGTACGGGATTAGTGGCATATTCGGCAAGAGAGTATTTCCATGAGTTTGCGGAAGAAGATATCACCTACCTCCTTTCTCTCCTAGAAGAAAAGGACAAAGCCCTAGAGTGGGCAAACCGCATAATCGGCAGTGGTTTAGATACAGGTACAGAAATGAGATACGATCCACGTCAATGGTTGATTGATTATCATACATCCTCTAACAACGAAGGAGATAACTGAATGACACCAGAACAGATAGAAGAGATGGGAATGACGATGGCGCTGCTGGAAGCCGATCTGCTTGCCACCAAAAAAGCGTTAGAAGAGTCACANNGCAATAGATCGGCTTGTGAATCCCGTGATATGTCGTACCGTTCCCGAGACGAAGCTATTGTTACCAGCAATCAGCACTATAAACAAGCGTTCTTTCTGAACGAAGGATTGATAGAGGCACAGCAGACCATAGCTAGACTTGAGTGTTATGTTAAGTCGCTGGAATTTAGCCGCGACGACGCACAGAAGATGGCTCACGATATCAAAAGGGGAAAAGGATTGGAGCTATTTGAGGC
>DOJM01000585.1:1740-4123 GCA_003529225.1 Paenibacillus sp. | reverse complement strand
CGAAAGGAAGGCAAAAATGCCTCTGATACCAGTCCCGAGCCAATCTGCCTCCCCATTCTCATCCGCATCTCACTTCACCAAGGGAGACGGGCGAGCGAAGCACCCCAAAAATCTCTAATTATAACCTGATTTTCACTTAGATTGTTTAGGTGTTACTTATCGAACTAATCTTCTATGATTATGTTGATAGACCAGATTTGTGTTTGACATAGATAACTACCTCGAGAACATATGAAACCGCTATCAACTTGAATCGAAGGAGCGATTTTGATGGAAACAGCGACATCTAAATATCCATTTCAACAGATTGATTTACCTCTAAATGAACGAGTGCAGGATCTGATCTCCAAATTAACGCTTGATGAAAAAGTAAGCCTCATCCCCCAGTATCAAGCTGCCATAGAGCGTTTAGGCGTTGGAGCCTATAAGCACGGTACAGAAGCAGCGCACGGAATTTCCTGGCTTGGAAAAGCGACCTCTTTTCCTCAGCCGAACGGACTGGCTTGTACCTGGAACCCAGAGCTAATGAAAGAAATCGGCTCGGCCATTGGAGATGAAGCAAGAGCATTCTACAAAAAGAATCCAACGGTGAATGGCCTGACGTTATGGGCACCAACGGTGGATATGGAGCGTGACCCACGGTGGGGTAGAACAGAAGAAGCTTACGGTGAGGATCCAGAATTAACTGGACAACTCAGCACATCACTTGTGCAAGGAATCCAAGGCGATCACCCTGTCTATTTGAAAGCGGTCGCAACGCTTAAACACTTTCTAGGGAACAACAATGAGATCGAACGCGGAAACTGCTCCGCCAGCATCGATCCAAGAAATATGCGTGAGTATTACCTGGAAGCATTTAAGCCTGCTTTTCAAGAAGGTGGCGCACAGTCTATGATGACCGCCTATAACTCGGTGAATGGCGTACCTGTTATTCTTCATCCAGCAGTGATGGATGTGGTCAAAAGTGTATGGGACATGGACGGTTTTATTGTCAGTGATGCCGGAGATTTATTCGGGATTGTGAAGGATCATAAGTATTATGAGTCTTTTGCACAGTCGATGGCGGAATCTATCAAAAACGGAATTGACAGCGTAACAGAAGAAACTGAAGAGACGATCAAGGTTCTTCATGAAGCACTAGACCAAGGCCTGCTGGCAGAGGAAGATCTGGATCGTGCACTAACTAACACATTTAGAGTTCGTTTCCGTCTGGGAGAGTTTGTCCCCGCTGAAGGTAATCCATACGCAGCAATCGACGATTCTGTAGTTCTTAGCAAAAAGCATGCCGCACTTTCCTTGGAAGCTGCCAAACAATCCATTGTGCTGCTGAAGAATGATCAGGCAACCTTGCCACTGAGAAAAACGGATTTAAACAAGGTGGCGATTATCGGTCCACTTGGCGATGAAGCTTTCAGAGACTGGTATTCCGGCACATTACCTTATGGAGTGACCCCGCTGCAGGGTGTTAGCAAAAAGCTGCCTGGTAAACACGTTACTTTTGAAAGCGGCGCAGATCAAATCATTCTTACCTCAGCTGCAAACGGCCAAGCCATTGGAATTACGGGGGAGGACGGAAGGCTGGCTGTACAACATGACATAGCGGAGCACGGAGAATTGTTCCATCATACCGCTTGGGGCTGGACTAGCAATACGCTGAAGGCGACAAGTCGTGGACAGTATGTAACTTTAAGCGAAGCGGAGACACTTACAGCATCTGCTGATGAAATCTACGGCTGGTTTGTAAAGGAATCCCTGAACATCGTCCCGGAAGCTGAGGGTAAAGTCTCTTTGCGGACTTGGAATGACAAATTGATCTCTGTGAATGCTGAGGATGGCACGCTGCAGGTTGCTGATCAGGTCGCAAGTGCGGACGCTCGTCTTTTCAAAAAGAACATCGTTACAAACGGACTGGACGCAGCGGTAGAAGCTGCCAAAGCAGCTGAAGTAGTAGTGGTTTTTGTCGGTAATCATCCACTCNNCTTCCGGAGGAGCAGGAGCGCCTGGTCAAAGCAGTCTATGAAGCGAATCCGAATACAGTGGTAGTTATTGTCGGCAGTTATCCGATTTCTTCCACTTGGATTGACGAGAATATCTCGGCAGTATTGTATACATCCCACAGTGGACAAGAGCTTGGCAATGCGGTTGCAGAAGTGTTGTTCGGAGATTACAGTCCTTCCGGCAAGCTGAATATGACTTGGTTCCGTTCGGTGGAGCAGCTGCCTGAGCTGATGGATTATGATATTATCAAAGGTAAAAGAACCTATATGTACTTTGACGGTAAGCCATTGTATCCTTTTGGTCACAGCCTAAGTTATGCTGAAGTGAATTACAAGAATCTAAATTTGAGCACAAAGGAACTGCAGCAAGACGATACGCTTAACAT
>DOJM01000585.1:0-1727 GCA_003529225.1 Paenibacillus sp. | reverse complement strand
TGAAAAAGTGAGCATCGCCGCAGGTCAATCGCATACATTAGAGTTTGCGTTACCAGTTACAGAGTTAGCATTCTGGGATGTTACACGGGAACAATATTGCATCGAAAATGGAGAATACGCGATTCTGATTGGCCGTTCTTCTGCTGATATTAAATTGTCCTCAATCGTAAAGGTGAAGGGGGACATCATTCCTTCCCGTAATTTATATAACAACACCAAAGCAGAGAACTATGATGACTACGAAGGTGTATATCTGGACGAATGCAAAGCAGGTGGAGCTTCCATACATCCGGTAAAAGAGGGCGCTTGGATCGCTTTTAATGACGTATTGTTTGATCATGGAGCAGTAGCATTTGAAGCTTTGATATCCTCTGCAAAAGGTGGCAGCATCGAGATCAGAACTGGAAGCACAACTGGGAAGCTGGTTGGAACCTTAAATGTTCCCTCTGGTGGAGTTCTGCAACAATGGGTCACATTAACAGGTGAAGTATCCGTAGAGTCTGGTACTACCGATGTTTATGTAGTCTTTAACGGTGAGGTGCTTCTCAGCCGGTTTCAATTTAATTAATAATAAAGATGACCTTTGATTATGGGAGGGAGTGTGCGAATATGGAGTGCTTGGGATGTCGGATTGCAAACGGAATTGAGCCTAACGTAAAAGTAGTATATGAGAATGAATTTATAACTTGTGTGCTAGATATCGCTCCGTTTAACGAAGGGCATATTCTGATCCTTCCTAAAAAGCATTACTTGGATCTCGAAGAAATCGATTCAGAGACTTCCTATGCGATAATGGACGCATCAAAGAAGCTGTCAATCGTCTTAAAGGATATATTCAAACCAGATGGCATAAGCATATGCCAAAATGGCGGGAAGTTTAACGACCTGACCCATTACCATATGCACCTCATCCCTAGATACGAAGGAGACGGATTTGTTTGGAGTGAACCACTACACCCGCACGGTGCTGAGAATTTTTTAAGTCACACGCAAGCAAAGATTCTTGACCTATTAAAAGGACTATAAACATAAAAAGGGCATTCCTGAAGCAATATCAGGGATGCCCTTTTCCTTTTGTTATAGAGTAACGCCCTAATCACATCCGCCACCGCCACCAGCATCTCCGCCACCGAAATCTCCCCCGCTGCTGTGCCCGCTATCCCCGCCCCAGCTATGACCGCTGTCATGTCCAGAATGGTGATGGGAGTCGCTCCCGTGATGGTGTTGATGGTGATGTTGGTGATTAGAATGATTCGGGTTATTTGGATCCAGCAGATCTGGATGGCTAGCTGCCATAAAAGACATGCTGGCGGCGTCATCTCGTCTATTTCTCTCAAATCTGTTACTGTTCGAGCTTGAACCATTACTAACTATGGACTGTATGATTATAAATGCAACGACTCCAATAAACAGTATCCCAAAGACCATTAGATCGCCCTCCTAGTTGTTCATTATAAGCTGTATTCTCTTAAATTGTACCATAATATTGAATAAATGGATTTAAGGAAATGAAATCAACGCTTATCTTTAACCTCTCTTCATAATATTGCTATGAGTTTGTTCTTTTTTATTGTTAAAAGGTTGATTTTATCACCCCGATTTGCTACCATACGATGTAACTTAATAGTTATTGTTTTCTAGGGTTCCGCAGCTGGTGCACAGCTGGTCTGGTCCGAGGGAAAACGCACGAACAGCATCGTTCGTGTCTACACGGAGGGATAAAAGCC
>DOJM01000203.1 GCA_003529225.1 Paenibacillus sp. | reverse complement strand
CGATAGTTCGGACAATGATGAATATAATCAGAGCAAAGAAATGTATATGACGGTCTGGAAACGTCTTGCCGATGAAGCTGGCGCAGAGTTTATCATTCGGAAACGTGAAGGCCGAAAAACAACTGATATTATTGTAGAAGTAGCTGAAAAGAATGAGGTTACACAGATCGTCATTGGACAATCTGCTCAGACTCGATGGCAGGAGCTTACCAAACGCAATTTCATCAATGAACTCATTGGTAAAATGAAAATGATGGATCTGCATGTCGTGGCCGTTCAACGGATGCGCGCCGGGCTGGAAGAAACCCATGAGGAAGGTGTAATCGCCTACCTGGTCAAAATCGGGGATGAGTATCAGCTCAGTGATGAACCCAAGGGAGAGTATTCGCTTAAAGGGAAGTTCTTTCACGAATTACACACAGAATTTGAGAACGGTTTATTCAGAATTGAGCAAGAAGATGGNNAAGATATTTGCATATTTGTGATGGCACATTGACCGATTCTTTATAATCGGGCTTTCCCTTATCAACATTGGGGCCTTGTATATAAGGCCCTACCAATCATATGATCTTTGGCTTTTGGTAAAAAAGTAAGTACTAAAGTTCACAACTTGATAAGCTCAAGTGGAAAAGGAGGACTGCCTTTGCTGCATGTAATCATACTTGTTCCGTTTCTAATGGCCTTAGTAATCGCACTTTTGACCAAGAGAGCATCCAACCTTCATAGAGGATGGCTTGTTTTTCCCGGTTCGCTCGCTTTGTTTGTATATTTTTTAACCCGGATTCCCGTTATTAAGGGAGGGGATTTGGGATACGAAACCGTTTCATGGATTCCTTCCCTAGGCATTGATTTGGTTTTCCATCTGGATGGATTAAGTTTACTGTTCGCTTTGTTAATCACTGGAATGGGTAGTCTTGTAATTATCTATTCGATCTATTATCTAGACAAGCGAAAAGAAGCGTTGACCCCTTTTTATATTTATTTAATGTTGTTTATGGGAGCGATGCTTGGCGTTGTGCTCTCGGATAACTTGATGGTGCTATACGGTTTTTGGGAGTTAACAAGTGTCTCGTCATTTCTGTTGATTGCTTTCTGGCATCGGCGGCAAAAATCGCGGTATGGTGCACTGAAATCTATGTTGATTACCGTATTTGGTGGTTTAGCGNNATATCTGGCTGCCGGATGCCATGGAGGCACCGACACCCGTCAGCGCCTATCTTCACTCGGCAACGATGGTTAAAGCTGGATTGTATCTTGTCGCCCGTTTCAGCCCTATTTTTGCAGGGCAATATGAGTGGTTCTGGATTGTGTCAGGCGTCGGTTTGATCACCTTGATCTATGGTTCTATCCAGGCGATGAAGCAGACGGACCTGAAGGCTCTATTAGCCTATTCAACAATTAGTCAACTTGGACTGATTATGGGATTGCTAGGAATGGGATCGGCAGCGGCATTTTATATAGGGGAAGAAGCTGTCTTTTATACTGCTGCAACAACAGCGGCTATCTTTCATCTTATTAACCATGCCATCTTTAAAGGCTCGTTGTTTATGATGGTCGGTATAGTTGACCATGAGACGGGTACCCGCGACCTACGAAAGCTGGGCGGTCTGATTTCCATTATGCCGGTTACCTTTACGGTAGCGATGATCGGCAGTTTCTCCATGGCTGGTTTGCCGCCATTTTCGGGATTTTTAAGTAAAGAGATGTTTTTTACAGCTGTCCTGAATATCCGAAACTTGGATATATTCTCTATTCCCTCGTTGTTTACGCTCTTCCCGGTTTTGGCCTGGATTGCCAGCGTGTTTACTTTTGCATACAGTATGATTTTGGTATTCCACACCTTTTTCGGAAAATATCAGCCTGAGAAGCTGGACAAAAAACCGCATGAAGCCCCATTTGGACTTTTGCTTGCCCCGTGCCTGCTAGCAGTGCTGTCTATATTTATCGGTTTTTTCCCGAATATATTATCTAATACACTTATTATCCCTGCAATGAATGCTATACACCCTATCTTGCAGACCGGGGAACCCTTTGTTGTGAATATCCATTTCTGGCACGGCTGGACACCAGAAGTATGGATGACACTTGGTGTTGTGATTCTTGGTATTACTGTATACCGAATCTATGGCCGCTTAAGTCTGGTCGACAAAGAATGGGGCAGTGGCTACACTTTAAATCAAGTCTACGACGGAGTAATCCGGCTGGTTGAGAAATTGTCTAGATGGGTGACTGGTTCTTATATGACTGGTTCCATGAGACATTATTTAATGTATATTTTTTCCTTCTTGATCGTAACGATTTGCGGTGTCGTCTGGTATTCAGATGGAATTACACTTGGTACGACGGAGTATACTCCTTTTTCTTTGTTTGAGGTTATTGCTGTAATGGTTTTGCTTCTAGGTGCTTTAGCTATTCCGTTTGTGCGTTCCAGAATAACAGCCATTTTGTTAACAGGAATGGTTGGTTATATGGTTACTTTGCTCTTTGTTCTGTTCAGAGCTGCTGATCTGGCGCTTACGCAAATGATTGTTGAAGTGGTATCTGTTACATTGTTCCTGCTATGTTTCCGGCATTTGCCTAGGCTGGAAAAAGAGAAGCTCAAACCTCGTGCGCATTTCCTTAAACTAATTATTTCCATCGGGATGGGCGTAACGATGACATTGGTTGCACTTGCTGCTTTAGGTAGTAGTCCGTTCGAATCCATCTCGAAATATTATGTGGAGAATAGCTATACTTTGGGTGGCGGTAAAAATATTGTCAATGTTCTGCTCGTTGATTTCCGCGGCTTTGATACCATGTTTGAAATAACAGTACTAGGCCTCGCCTCACTTGCTATTTATTCCATGATCAAGCTGCAGTTGGATGGAGATGATACAGCAGCCAAACTGAAGAGGGTCGTTCCCTATAATAAGCCTCGTTATTCTC
>DOJM01000098.1:7941-9604 GCA_003529225.1 Paenibacillus sp. | reverse complement strand
AATAACTGGGCCGAATAAAGCTGAAATGACCGTGCAAATTCCAACTTTAGGTGGGCGCGATCTTGCGGATATTGTTTTTGAAAATAAAGAGGGCGTGGAGTATCTCAAGGTTGGAAACCAATTATTTATAACACAGGATGCCATTAAACCTATCTATGCCGGCCCGCAATCATTGGTAACCATTCAAGCAGATGGATATGCGAGATGGTATGAAGTACCTGAGACAGCATCAGGCAAGTTGATGACAGTAGGGCTACCACCTAAAGGTTCCTTTGCTGTTTATGATGCGAATGGTGTGTGTGTAAATTTCTTTACTGTCAGTGTTCTTACGAAAGTTAAACTTCCGAGTAACGGGCAGATTGTATTTGTAAGCGATGTGGGTGCGAAGTTTGAATTGACAATCAAGTAGTAATAAACCATTCAATTATATTTTATTAAAAAAGATCCTGTTATCCAGATCATTTATCTTGGTAACAGGATTTTTATTAGAAAATTCTATATTCCTCTATTTGAAATTCTTTGAAAACTCTCTTACTCCTGCACCTAAAATAATGCTATCATATGCCTTGAGACTTGGCTTCTCTATTTCAATATTACAGATCTTACTCTGAGGAAGCTCTTCTGATAATACTTTTGCGCATTGCTCTATTGTCCCTGATTTTGTAGCGTATAGAATAAGTACTGCCATTGTGGTCCCTCTTTTCAGTTGAAATGGTTCAGGTTTAAAAATACCTCGCAAATCGAATATCTCGATAATCAAGATTTATCTATACTATCGAAAATGCAGATCTTTTGTCAAGTTAGCAGCAAGTTCTCATGCGTTAATCAAACGATAAAGAGGAGAGTGGGATAAGTTGAGTATCATCGTAATGTTAATCATCTATTTTTTGCTTGGAGTATTCGTGATTAAATTAGGCATCGATAACTCTAGAAGTGCGCAAATATCAAAAGAAATATTAAATGAGTTAAGAGAAATCAAAGAACTAATGATAAGAAATAAATATGAATAACTTCTTAGAAGGGGGGAAACAGGAATGAGTTTTGGATTGTATTCCTAATTATTTCCCTAGGANNTTGTTTGAAATTTTTAAAGCATACGAAATAACATATCGTTTCACTGATTTTGTTAGTCGAAGGTGTGGTGTTAGTTTATTTTTTTTTCTAATCGATTGAACCATAAAGCCTAATCTCCTGTCAGCGTGCACAAGGGATTAGGCTTTTTACTTTTGTAGATAAACGATCCTTTTGATATATTGATCACTTTTTCACATAAAGGAGGGTTAAAATCTACCCTAGTTTTAGTTATTATTCGCCTATCCGAATTCATTAATGGAGCTTTATAATCTCGAATGTAAGCGTTTCCTAAATGAGTATAAAGGGGATGAGGAGATGACGACAAAAGGGACAAAACGTTTTATATGGGGATTTCTTATAGTATGGGTCATGTTAATGACGATCTTTACGTTTAATGATCTGAATCTATCCAAAGCTTTGTATAACGAACATGAATCGCGGTTTGGTTGGTTTTTTGAGGTATATGGAGAACATCCGGCTTTTCTAGTGTTATTCGCAGCTGGGAGTATTCTATTTAGTACCGTTAGAAATGAACGGTTGATAAATAAGGTTATGGTCCGTCTGGTATCAGGATTATTCATCCTACTTC
>DOJM01000098.1:7629-7891 GCA_003529225.1 Paenibacillus sp. | reverse complement strand
TTACGATTACTTTAACTCGTGGGTATGGGCTGGATGGAGATCATATTATGATCAACAGTTTAATTATAACACTACTATTTACAACGTTGTGTCAATGGCTATTGAACCGTATAGCTGTTCAAACGCTAAGAGAGTATAATCGTGCTGCTTGGGCAGCTATCGTGATCGTATTCGCGGAGATTCTGCTTGTAAATGTCCTCAAAATCTTTTGGGGAAGGATGCGTTTTCGTAATATGGAGGGCGATTATTCTCTATTTACAAG
>DOJM01000098.1:7231-7447 GCA_003529225.1 Paenibacillus sp. | reverse complement strand
TTCTGTAAGCTCTTTAAGGTTGATCTGTATCCTAATAGTCAGCCTAACGCTACCGCTCTGTTAAAAGATAAAAATGCCCCCTATTTTCGTTAAAATACGGACAGTTTAAAAGAATCAGCTTCAGTACAATGCAATTAAGAAAGCGCTAACAAAATTCGGCGCAGGGAGATGGTAGTATGAATGAAAATCAAATGCCATGGAGAGAGCGAATTAGTT
>DOJM01000098.1:314-7149 GCA_003529225.1 Paenibacillus sp. | reverse complement strand
TTTCTTTGGCTTGCTGTTCCTTTCAGCTTGACTGCAGTACTTATGTTTTTGACGCCGGATTTTGGGGATACGGGCAAACTTGTATACGCATACATTTCGTACACCGTGCTCGGTATTATGTATTCCGGTATCAATCTACCACTGTCTGCAATCCTGCCAAGTCTGACAAGTAATTCTAATGAACGTACAGTGATCAATACGGTTCGTATGATATTCGCCGTCATTGGGGTTGTTACAGTTAGTGCTGGAACGATGCCGCTTGTGAAAGCTTTTGGTGGTGGCGATCAAGCAAAGGGTTTTCTGGTCACCATGATCTTGTTCTCAAGCATTGCACTGCTGCTGTTTCTAAATATGTTTGCGAACACTAAAGAACGCGTAAAAGCCATTGATGAAAAACCGCTTCCGATGCGAGAAGGTGTTAAAGCGCTCAAAGGCAATGTACCTTGGTTGATCATGCTTCTGATGAGCTTGTTCCTGTGGATCACAACATCGATACAAGGACAGACCAGCATTTATTATATGACCTATTATATGAAAAAGCCTGAACTCATTCCTATCGTGAATTCGATGCAATTGTTGATGATATTTTCGATGGTGATCGCTCCTTTTGTAGTGAAGAAAATTGGGAAAAGGAACACCATTATTATGGGATCAGTGGTTTCTATCATTGGCTACCTTATTGCAATTACTGGGGGAAATGCCCATTCTGTTCCGGTGCTGTTGGCAGGGCTTCTTATAAGCGGGCTTGGCATGGGAGTAGGAGCAGGTCTGATTTTTGCAATGATGGCCGACACGGTTGATTATGGGGAGTGGAAATCAGGTGTTCGGGCACAAGGCCTACTTTATTCAGCTGCTAGTTTTGGGGTTAAGGTGGGGATGGGACTCGGTGGAGCACTTGGTGGGGTGATATTGTCGATGGGTGGTTATGTAGCTAACTCCACGGCGCAGTCAGAATCCGCATTAGCTGCGATTTCATTTAACTATTTGTGGGCACCGATTATTGGCCAAATTATTATGATTACTTTGCTGTTGTTCTATCGTCTTGACAAGGATCAGCCCGTTATGATGCGTGAGCTCGAGGAACGTCGCAATTCTTCTATCGCTATGTAAAGAAACTAGTCATTCATAAGGAGTGAAATGAACATGGTACCTAACATTCAAGAAATTATTGCACAAATGTCTTTAGAGGAAAAAGCAGGTCTTTGCTCAGGACTAGATTTCTGGCAGACAAAAGCCGTCGAACGACTAGGTATTCCGTCCATCATGATGACAGATGGTCCACATGGTTTGCGTAAGCAAAAAGCTGGGAATGATCATTTGGGTATATTTGATAGTGTCCCTTCTACTTGTTTTCCGGCAGGAGCTGGAATGGCTTGCTCTTGGGACCGGGAGCTAATCAAGCAGGTAGGCGCAGCCATTGGGGAAGAGTGTCAGGCAGAAGATGTCTCTATTTTACTGGGGCCTGGAGCTAATATTAAACGTTCACCCTTATGCGGCCGCAATTTTGAATATTTCTCTGAAGATCCGTATTTATCCTCCGAGATGGCAATAGGCCATATTGAAGGCGTTCAGAGCCAAGGCGTAGGAACTTCGTTAAAACACTTTGCTGCAAATAATCAAGAGCATCGGCGTATGTCTGTAGATGCAATTGTAGATGAGCGTACACTAAGGGAAATCTATTTGGCGAGCTTCGAAAGCGTGGTGAAAAAAGCGCAGCCATGGACTGTTATGTGCTCCTACAATCAGGTGAACGGTGAGTATGCTTCAGAGAATCCGTATTTACTCACGGATATATTAAAAGAAGAATGGGGACATGAAGGGTTCGTAGTTTCTGACTGGGGTGCGGTGAATGAGCGAGCTAAAGGCTTAGCGGCAGGTTTGGAGCTAGAAATGCCGTCAAGTAATGGTGCCGGTGATCAGAAGATTATCGATGCGGTTCAGAGCGGGATATTATCTGAAGCAGCACTGGATCGTGCGGTGGGTCGCTTGCTTTCTATTATTTTCAAAGCTGTTGAGAATGACAAAGAAAATGCTTCTTATGATCCTGAAGCACATCACCAATTAGCTAGAGTTGCTGCCAGAGAAAGTATGGTACTACTCAAAAATGAGGATGGGTTGCTTCCTCTGAAACGTGAGGGCTCCTATGCCGTGATCGGTGATTTTGCCCGTAATCCACGGTATCAAGGTGGTGGAAGCTCACATATCAAGCCAACTAGGTTGGATGATATATATTACAGCCTTCTAGAAGAAGCGGGTTCATATACGAAATTGAGTTATTCTCAAGGTTACGTTTCTGATAGCGATGAGCCGAGTCTGGAACTTATTGGGCAAGCCATAGAAGCCGCTTCACAAGCAGATACGGCGATAGTGTTCGTCGGATTGCCAGAGCGCTATGAGTCTGAAGGCTACGACCGGACTCATCTTCGTATTCCAGAGAGTCAGATCCGCTTGATCGAAGCAGTCGCTGATGTTCAGCCTAACACTGTCGTTGTGCTGAGTAACGGATCGGCCATTGAAATGCCTTGGATCAGCAACGTCAAAGCTGTGCTTGAGGGTTATCTAGGTGGGCAAGCGCTTGGTGGTGCCATCTCCGATCTGTTATTCGGAAACGTAAGCCCATCAGGTAAGCTGGCAGAGACCTTCCCTATGGAGCTAGAACATAATCCTTCCTACTTAAATTTCCCTGGCGAAGGAGATACCGTTGAATACAAGGAAGGATTGTTCGTAGGATATCGCTACTATGATGCTAAGCGGATAACACCTTTATTCCAGTTTGGATATGGTCTCAGCTATACAACATTTGCATACTCCGATCTTTCGGTAANNATACTGACAAGCTGCAAGTAAGCGTGAAGGTTACCAATACTGGCGCTATGCAAGGCAAAGAAGTAGTACAGCTATATGTAAAAGACGTACTCAGTAATGTGGTGCGGCCAGAGAAGGAGTTAAAGGGCTTCGCGAAGGTAGATCTGCAGCCTGGTGAAACGAAGCAGGTAAGCTTTACGCTTGATAGCAGAGCGTTTGCTTATTATAACGTGAAGCTGAAAGATTGGCATGTGGAAACCGGTGAATTTGAAATTTTGGTGGGAGCTTCCTCCCAAGAGATCCTGCTTGTTGAGTCTGTGGTTGTTGAATCAACTGTATCCCTCGCTAAATCCTATACCCGTAATTCAACTATAGGTGATCTTATGGGAGATCCACAGGCTGCTGCTGTTATTCAAGCCATGCTGTCACAAGCTGGTGAGATGATGCCCATGCTTCAGGATGGTTCGGATATGATGATCGAGATGATGCGCAACATGCCGATTCGTGCAATGGTTATGTTCAGTCAAGGTGCTATGACGGAACAAGGGTTAGATGAGCTGATTAAACATTTGAATTCCAATAAATAAATCGGAGAGAGCGAGGCTGGAGAAATGATTGATTTGAAAGCAAAGCCTTTTCATCTAGATGATGAGGGGATTAAATGGGTAGAACAAACCTTAGCCTCTCTGGATTTGGCGGGCAAGGTCGGGCAGTTATTTTGCCCGATCGGGTTCACCGATGATAAGGCGCAGCTTGCACTTTTGACACAAGGGATTAAGATTGGCGGGATTATGTTCCGTCCCGGTCCAGGAGAGATGGTGCAAGAAACACATCGCTACTTGCAGGATACATCGGATATTCCGCTTCTAATTGCAGCTAATCTTGAAGCAGGAGGTAATGGTTCTGCGGCAGAGGGTACTTTCTTCGGCAAGCAGCTGCAAGTGGCGGCGACGGATAACACCGAAATGGCTCGTAAACTTGGTATCATTGCTGCGCGGGAGGGTGGTGCTGTAGGCTGTAACTGGGCTTTCGCACCCATTCTCGATATCGACTATAATTTCCGTAATCCGATAACCAATGTTAGAACATTCGGTTCTGATCCGCAGAGAGTAGCTCGCATGAGCAAGGCGTACACCGAAGCGATTCAAGAGCATGGCATGGCCGTATCTATTAAACACTTCCCTGGGGATGGCGTTGACGAAAGAGACCAGCACTTGTTGACCTCTATTAACTCACTTTCAGTGGAAGAGTGGGATGCTACCTTTGGAAAGGTATATGCGGATTGTATAGAAGCTGGCGCGCATACGGTTATGGTAGGGCATATCGCTCATCCCGCCTATTCCAGAGAATTACGTCCGGGGATTACAGATTTGGAGATTATGCCTGCAACGTTAGCTCCTGAGCTTTTAAATGATTTATTGCGTACGAAGCTCGGCTTTAATGGATTGATTACTACAGATGCTACACCAATGGCAGGATTCACGATGGCAATGAAGCGGGAGCTAGCGGTTCCGTCATCCATCGCTGCGGGTTGTGATATGTTCCTCTTTAACAAGAGTTTAGAAGAAGACTTTGCCTATATGATGAAAGGAATTGAGACCGGCATTCTGACGGAGGAGCGCGTGAACGAAGCAGTGACTCGTATTCTTGCGGTGAAAGCTGCGCTGGGACTTCATAAGAAGAAACAACAAGGCACGCTCGTTCCAGAAAAAGAAGCCCTTGCCGTCCTTGCTTGCGAAGAGCATGTGCGTTGGGCTCAGGAATGTGCAGATGAGTCAGTAACATTAGTGAAGGATACACAGGAGATGCTCCCCATTAGTCCTGAGAGTCACAAACGTCTACTGGTGTTCACACTAGGAGGCGAGGAAGGTTTATTCGGAGGGGCAGATATTGCACCGTACTTCATTTCCAAGCTAAAAGAGGAAGGATTCGAGGTAACGCTCTTCAATAAGAGTGAAGTTGATTTCAGTGCCATGTTCGGAGGTGTAAAAGCGTTAACGGATCACTATGATGCTGCGGTCTATATCTCAAATCTGGAGACCCATAGTAATCAAACCGTTGTACGGATTAATTGGGCACCTCCATTTGGGGCAGACATGCCATGGTTTATTCAAGAAATGCCAACGATGTTCATTTCTGTAGCGAATCCTTATCATTTGATCGACGTCCCGCGTATACCAACGTTCATTAATGCCTATTCACCAAGTAATTATGTGGTAGATGCACTGATTGAGAAGCTTGTGGGGCGTTCCTCCTTTAAAGGAGTTAATCCTGTGGATCCGTTTTGTGGCTATTGGGATACACAACTATAATTAGAATTCATAGAGATCTGTAATAGTATCAAGCGATTGAATAGGATAGTTCTATTCAATCGCTTTTTTTATAATATAATAGGACATAAGACATATTTTGAGAGAGTGAGAGGAGGGTGCTAGTTGCAAAGCTACACCTACGAAAATATTGAGGTGGACGATCATCTTCCGGTCCACATGTTTTTGCACAGTACCCATCAGGTCCCGAATCATTGGCATGATAGCATTGAAATATTATTCGTTCTTAAGGGGAAGCTTGAACTTTTCACAAAAGACAGATTTAGAGAGTTAAATGAAGAAGATTTGTTCTTGATTAATGCTAATGAAATTCATGCGATTAAAGCTGAAGAGAATAATCTGGTGCTAGCGCTGCAAATTCCAATTTCTTATTTACTTCTGATTGAACCTCAGATCGAAAAAATGTTATTCGATTGTAATTCTGCGGCTTCTAGCTATGAAGAACAGTCTAAGTTTGATGAACTTCGTACATTGCTGGCTGAGATGATGCTGCTCCACAATAAGCGCCCACAAGGGTATCATCTGCGTATACAGTCCTGTCTTCTTAATTTAACTTATTTACTCATGCAAGGATTTCGTGAACAAGATCAAAGTCCTGAGAAACACGATGATAAGCATCGTGAACGGCTATTGCGAATTACCTCTTACGTCAAAGAGAACTACAATCGTGCAATTAACATCCAGCAGTTGGCCCTTCAGGAGTATTTGACCGTTCCGTATTTGTCGCGTTTTTTCAAAGAGTATATGGGGACTTCCTTTACCAAATATGTGAATGCGGTGCGATTGGATAAAGCTGTAAAAGATTTGACCCTTACCAATCTATCCATCACACAGATCGCTCATGATCATGGGTTTCCCAACCTGAAATCCTTTAATGCGGTGTTTAAAGAGTTCTATCGAAAGACGCCTGGAGAATACCGGAAGACCGTCTTGGACGGACGCAGTTCATTTCAGAAAAGCAGTGTGGCCCAGTTTAACTACTTTGACATGAATCCCACGCAGGCGTTTGAGTCGCTATTTAAATATCTGCCTAACAAGAATTTATCAGCTACTTCCAATCTACCAGTTGCCCTTCATTTACNNGGTAAAGTCTAACCAAAGCAAGGAGCTTGCGCATACTTGGAAGAAGCTCATGACGGTGGGAAAGGCCAAAGAGGTATTGTTTGCAGAGGTACAAAGACATATCAAGCAATTGCAACAGGAGATCGGGTTTCAGTATATACGGTTTCACGGTATTTTTGATGATGAGATGATGATTTATGGCGAGGATGAGCGGGGAGAAGTGAGCTTAAACTTTGCTTATAGCGATTCATTATTTGATTTTTTACTGTGCTCCGGATTGAAACCGTTTTTAGAGCTTTCTTTTTTACCACGCCAGCTTGCGGGAGAGGGAGCTACTTCTGTTTTTTATAAAAAGAGCTTGGTGGGTAGTCCTAAGGACCTCGGTAAGTGGAATCAGATGATTCATCAGTTTATTACGCATTACATTCATAGATATGGCATTCATGAAGTGAGGCAGTGGTATTTCGAGATGTGGAACGAACCGGAAATCCATATTTTTTGGCCAGATACTTATGAAGCGTATTGTGAGCTGTTCATTTCAACATTTCAAACCATCAAATCCATAGATCCTGAGCTACGTGTAGGGGGGCCAGGTGTTTTATCTCTTACGTTAATGGAGTCAGATTGGCTGACAAGTA
>DOJM01000098.1:0-283 GCA_003529225.1 Paenibacillus sp. | reverse complement strand
GATCAACTCAAGTGATTCAGGTGGATTATGAAGAGAACCCGGATGTGTGGTTTCAGAAAATAGAGCTTTCAGCGGATACAGAATATTTATCACGAGTCATTATTAAATTGAAGAAAACCGTATCGGAAGCTATGGGAAGTGATGTTCCTGAACTGCATATGACAGAATGGAATGCCACAGGCTCTCACCGTGATTTAGTGAATGATACATGCTTTAAAGCAGCCTATATCGTGAAAAATGTACTGGAAAATATGGATGGTCTCCATAGTTTTGGTTATTGGAC
>DOJM01000465.1:2157-3219 GCA_003529225.1 Paenibacillus sp. | reverse complement strand
AGCTAACGATATCCCATCTCGTATGCCGACTTCTCCTTGTAAAAATATGAATTTCCCTGGCGAAACTGAGGTCGAGCAATATAAAATTGCCAAAAGGACGCTTGTTGTCGGCCTACGCAAAACTTTGAAATTTGACCAATCCAAGCCATCGGCTGATTATGCTATTCCCATTGCCACCGGCTGTATGGGGCACTGCCATTATTGCTATTTGCAGACCACCTTAGGGGCAAAGCCCTACATTCGCGTATATGTAAACACAGGTGACATTATAGATGCTGCCAAAAAATATATTGAGGAGCGCANNGCAATCCAGAAATCACGACTTTTGAAGCAGCCTGTACTTCAGATCCGGTTGGACTGGAACATATCACCGGCTCTCTAGCAGAGCTAATTACATTTATGGCAAAAGAGCCCCTTGGCCGTTTGCGCTTTGTGACCAAATACCAACATGTTGAACCATTGCTTGCTTTGGAGCATAACGGACATACCAGAGTTCGCTTTAGCGTGAATGCAGATTATGTAATCAAGAACTTTGAACCTGCCACCTCCCGCTTTGAGGAGCGTATTGAAGCCGCTGGAAAGGTTGCACGGGCGGGTTATCCACTTGGCTTTATCATTGCTCCAATTATTTGGTATGACGGCTGGCAAGAAGGCTACGCAGAGCTACTGGCTAAGTTAGCCCAGACCCTCCCCCCCGAAGTTGGAAAAGGATTAACATTCGAAATGATTCAGCATCGATTCACCAAAACCGCTAAGACGATAATAGAAAAGCGCTATCCCAAATCCAAGCTAGAGATGGACATGGAGAAGCGTAAGAAGAAATGGGGTCGATGGGGACAAAATAAATATGTCTATCCCGATGAACAACAAACCGCCCTGCGAGAGTTTATCACAGAGCGGATATTCGAACATTTTCCAGAAGCAGGGATTGATTATTTCACCTAAAAAATGAGCCAATCAGGTGTAATTCCCTGTAGCCACACAGTGATCCGAAACATTTGATCTGTAAAGAGCAGAACGCCCATAAATACCATGAGAACGCCACCAATCTTCATCAGCACA
>DOJM01000465.1:846-2102 GCA_003529225.1 Paenibacillus sp. | reverse complement strand
TGCGATAATCGCGGTCAGAATCGGTCCAATACATGGAGACCAGCCCGCTGAAAAACCGATCCCAAAAATAAAGGATCCCACATAACCCGCCGGCTTCCATTTTAAATCGAGCTTACGTTCACGAAGTAAAAATTGCGGCTGAAAGATCCCAAGCAAAAATAATCCCATCATAATAATCAGAATCGCCGATAATTGCCGGATTAAATCACGCTGTCCATTAAAGAATTGTCCGAATAGTCCTGCACCAAATCCCAGTGTGTAAAAAACCGCTGAAAAACCTAAAATAAATGCCAATGTATGGGTTATTGTGCGTATACGGACCTCTTTGGTATTGCTGCCTGACTTCAATTGCTGAACGGATAATCCGGTAATATACGATAAATAAGAGGGGGAAAGCGGTAAACAGCAAGGTGATATAAACGATGCTACACCTGCTGCTAAGGCTATTCCTGCATTGATATTAGACAAGGTAGCGGCTCTCCTTCCAGCATTCGAGTCACTTCAGGGCATACCCTATATTTTATTCGCTGTTTATGCTGGCAAACCCTTTTTACCGATCAAAGTCAATACTAATAGTGATATGAGTAAAAGCACAATGGTAGCACCAGGGGCCAGATTCCAAACTCCTGCAACTACTAGTCCGCCTACAACAGCAATTTCCGAAATGATGACGGATAGAATGACTGAGGATTTAAAGCTTCGAGACAACAATAAGCTGATGGCAACCGGAATGGTCAATAGAGCTGATACCAGCAATGATCCGACAATTTTGATCGCTGTGCTGATTACAAGCGCCGTCAGAATGGTAATTAACATGTTAAGCAACTTCACTGGAAGTCCACTGACNNAAGCAAAAAGAATTCCTTAAAGAACATCGTAACTACTACTACAACTGCTATTGTTACGATCCCTACTACGACTAAATCGGTATTGTCTAGCGTATAAATACTACCGAACAAGTAACTCATAACATCTGCATTATAACCTTTTCCTAGGGTGAAAAAGAGTGAGGCTAAAGCCACACCGCCCGACATAATTATCGCGATCGAGAGCTCTGCATAACTCTTATAAGCCTTGCGAAGCTTCTCTATCGCAAAGGAGGCCACCACTGCAAAAATAAGACCTGCTCCCAGCGGGTAGAATCCTGTTAAAAAACCAAGGGCCACACCAGCTATCGTGACGTGAGCCAGCGTGTCCCCAATCATAGATAAACGTCTGAGCACAAGAAAAACGCCTATAAGCGGCGCTGTAATACC
>DOJM01000465.1:465-752 GCA_003529225.1 Paenibacillus sp. | reverse complement strand
GAAACATTTTTAATTATTAAAATCTTTTTTCGATTCCTCCCAAACCCTCTTTGACTATGACCTAAGAGAGCGTATGCTGCAGGTTCTCTTCCGTACAATTCTGCAAATCATGAGAGTGTCGGGAGNNAAAAAGTTAATCTTACCGTTCGTTTGCACAGGTTCATTACCTAAGTAATTCTTAATCATGTCAATATCATGCGACACCATTAGGAATGTCATATGATGATGGGCATGCATATGTGTAATTAAATCAAAGAACCCTGCTTGTGATTCAGCATCAATACCCC
>DOJM01000465.1:0-305 GCA_003529225.1 Paenibacillus sp. | reverse complement strand
AATATCCTGTATTCGCATCACTTCCAGTGCATCTTCGCACTGACGATGCTGAGCCTTAGATACTCTTCGAATAAGATTCTTATTGTTGTACAAACCAGATAGTACTACTTCACGCACCGTTGCTGGAAACAGCGGGTTGAAGGCGTTCTTTTGTGGAACATAACCTATCCGTTCCCAGTCTTTAAACTTGCGGACAGGCGTTCCAAATAATTTGATTTCACCACTGCTTGCCGGAAGCAAACCGACGATCATCTTCATCAGTGTTGTTTTACCAGCGCCATTAGAACCAATGATACCAAGGAAGT
>DOJM01000464.1 GCA_003529225.1 Paenibacillus sp. | reverse complement strand
AAACGAAGCGTCCAGAATTGTTCCCATAGCAAAATATCTGCGACAGTAATGTCCGACATCCGTTCTTCATCAATAAATGTGCCCGAAGTGTCAATGCGGATCGTTTTCAATAACCCGTATTGATTTACATTCCGATGCCACCAATCCGGAGTATATATGCCTCGTGCCGCTCTTCCGAAGTCTGACGGACTGGTCCAGGTTCCAAGCTTCACGCCGTTAAAAAAGAACCCAATATCTGAAGGCCAATGATCTCTCAAGCCTGGCGCTTCTGAAGCAATTTCCATTGAAATCTCGATGGCCTCGGGCATTTGACCGGGAAGTAAGTAGTTAGGCGTTTTGTACTCTACGTAACCTCTCCCAAACCACAAAATGCCGGCGTTGACCCGCTCAGGATTGAGAAAATAGCGGGGATCGTCCCAAACCCCAATTTCTTTCTCTTGAGTCCTAAGACCACAAGTGGGATGGACATCAAACGAGGTATAATGACCGACTGAAACGGTCTGCTCTCTGATCCTCGGGGTTTGAGTGGCCGTGGGGAGTTCGATTTCAATTCTTTTTTGTTTAAGGAAACACATTTTGTGCGTTCCTCCGTTTAGACGTACCCTGTGGCTTCCTGTAAGTCCAGCTTGTTCGAGCTTTCGGATATGCATAGTGATTATGGAAGGGCTAAGCTCTAACTTAGCCGCGATCTCCTTCACATTCATTTCATTATCAGCAATAAGGCTCATAATCCTCCATCTGACTTCGCTTGCTAGCGCTTCATATAACGCCATGAATTCTACTTCGCCGTTTGCTTTGATCATCATCATAATCACCTGACCTGTGCTTATTGAAATTACATATATATTAATTTAATAAATATAACGTATATCTTCAACCCCGATTCATTGAAAACCTATAAGCAATAGTGTTTAATTTTCTTAGTAGTTAAACATATTGAATTCTTATTTATATGAATCTATTAATGAGGTGGAGAAATGAAATACAATAATCCGGTCATCAAAGGGTTTTATCCTGATCCCAGCGCATGTAAAGTTGAAGACACTTATTATTTGGTTTGCAGTTCCTTTCAGTATTTTCCCGGTGTTCCGATTTTTGAAAGCAAAGATTTAGTTAATTGGACCCAAATCGGTCATTGCTTAACCCGAAAGAACCAGATTCAACTGGATACTGTAGACAGCTCCGATGGTGTATTCGCCCCCACTCTGCGGTACAATAATGGACGATTCTACATGACGACCACAAATGACACTCTGCGCCAGAACTTCTATGTCTGGACTGACAATATTTATGGCGAATGGTCTGATCCGATTAATGTAGACCAAGGCGGTACTGATCCGGATTTGTATTTTGAAGACGGCAAAACGTATCTCATGAGTAATGGGACAGACGATTACGGAGTTAATGGTATTGTCCAATGTGAAATTGAAATTGAAACTGGGCAGAAGCTGTCGCCAAGCCGTTCAATCTGGCAAGGATCTGGTGGGCGTTATTTGGAGAGTCCTCATTTATTCAAAATTCATGGACTATACTATCTACTAGCAGCTGAGGGCGGAACCGAATATGGACATATGGTCACTTATGCAAGGGGGCATTCTCCTACTGGCCCGTTCGAAGCCTATCCGCATAACCCCGTATTGACTAATCGAAATTTAGGAGGTTACGAGCTTCAGGGAGTTGGCCACGGAGATTTGATACAAGATCATGAGGGCGATTGGTGGCTCTTACATCTTGGATTCCGGCAAACTGGCCAGTATCTTACGTTTCACCATTTGGGACGCGAGGTTTTCCTAACTCCGATTACCTTTGGCGAGGATGGATGGTTTACAGCAGGTCATGAAGGTACCACTCTTATTAGTTTCGAGACTGATCGTATTGCGGACAAAGTCATTCAGCTGGAGAAAAGACTCTTTACATTTGATAACACAGATTGGAATCTGGATTGGTGTTATCTGCGTCACCCGGTTACAGAAAATTATCGGTTAGAAGCTGATAAAATAAAGCTTACAGGAACTGCAGTTACGTTAGATATCCCGGCTACCCCGACATTTATTGGTATTCGCCAAAAAGACTTTACTGCGATTATTTCATGCGAAGTCAGCCTTACAAGTGGTGAAGCCGGAATTACGCTTTACATGGACGAAAATCACCATTATGACTTGGCCTTGCGTAAATATCTAGAGGGTTATGAGATTATCGAACGGCTGAATATTGGAGATATCAAATCTATTGAAAAAACAAAAATATAGGTCAGAACCATGCTTCATTAGTTATCAAAAGCAGTCCAACGCATTATCACTTTTATATCCAGTTAGACAGTACTGAGATCTTACTCGGAGCTGCGCAAACCAAATATCTATCCTCTGAAATAGCCGGAGGGTTCACAGGTGTGCTTATTGGTTTGTACGCCACTGGAGAAGACCAAGATTATAATGCGATATTCACAAATTTTAGCTGCCTTTATTTTTAAATCTCCAAATTAGNNTCTTTTACCATTACAGGATCTCTATATGAAAAGAACAGGCTTTCTTTTGTGAAGATTAACCCTTTGGATAGAATATTAAAAACCCGTCGAACTAAAAAAAGTCTCAACGGGTCTTAAAGTAATTTAAGTTTCTCTATCTTTATACCATACTATACGATCTCATCAAAAGATGTTCCATCGTTGCAAAAAATCATCAAAAGTTGCATCATGAAGGCTTTTTTGCCCTTATTGGCTACCACTCACTGTTTAATATCCCATATCCTTTAATATTTTGGATAACGTGCTCAGACGCTCACCGATCATTTCATCGTCATCGCTAAGAGCTTGATTAAACAGCTTAATATCTTCATTAATTCGCTCATTATCTGTACATACCGCTACAGTCATAC
>DOJM01000478.1:3427-3577 GCA_003529225.1 Paenibacillus sp. | reverse complement strand
GGGAAAGTTGATTGCTCTCCGGTAAGCCGCGGAAGCAGCCCATATTGGTTAGCAGCTCAATAACTGTCTTACTCGCCTTGGATTTCTGCTGGAAATCCTCAATAGAAAGGAACTCCCCGGCATCTTTCGCAGCGGCTATGTTGATAGCAG
>DOJM01000478.1:0-3350 GCA_003529225.1 Paenibacillus sp. | reverse complement strand
GCAGCATTCTCACCAATTCCCGCTAATGCAGAAAACGGAGGAATCAAACTCTTGTCATCAACAATAAACTTATTCGCTTCCGAACGGTAAAGATCAATGTTTTTGAATGTAAACCCACGTGCCGTCATCTCCAAAGCCATCTCAAGGACAGGCAACATAGCCTTTTCCTTAGGCAAAGCTTGAAATCCTTTTTGCTCAATTTCTACGATCTGACGGTTGATCGCTTCATATCCCTTACAGCACAATTCAATATCAAAATCTGCTGCACGTACAGAGAAATAGGTCGCATAATATTCAATAGGATGATACAGCTTGAAGTAGGCGGTACGTACTGCAGAAATTACGTATGCAGCAGCATGCGCCTTCGGGAACATGTATTGAATCTTCAGACAAGAATCAATATACCATTGCGGAACCTTGCACTTTTTCATTTCCTCGATCCATTCGTCAGACAAACCTTTACCTTTACGAACACTTTCGGTAATTTTAAAGGCCAAGCTCGCATCCATTCCCGCTTTATAAATTAAGAAGAGCATGATGTCATCACGACAACCGATAACGGTCTTAATGTTACAAGTGTTATTCTTTATAAGCTCCTGCGCATTACCAAGCCAAACTCCAGTACCATGAGACAAACCTGATATTTGCAGTAAGTCAGCAAAGCTGGATGGTTTCGACTCAATAAGCATTTGACGTACGAACTTGGTACCCATTTCGGGCACACCATATGTCGCAACCGGTGATCTGATTTCGTCAGGTCTCACTCCAAGTGCATCTGTAGAGTTAAACATGCTCATTTCTTTCGGATCATTCATCGGGATAGAGGTTGGATCAACACCTGTCAAATCCTGCAGCATCCGCATCATCGTCGGATCATCATGACCCAGAATATCAAGCTTCAGCAAGTTCGCGTCAAAAGCGTGATAATCAAAGTGTGTGGTCTTCCATTCGGCATTGACATCATCCGCCGGGAATTGCACTGGCGTAATATCTTCTACCTCCATATAGTCTGGAACAACGACTATACCACCAGGATGCTGTCCAGTACTACGTTTAACGCCTGTACAGCCAGCCGCCAGACGGCCAACTTCAGCTCCACGCCAACGTTTCTGGTGAAGTTCTTCGTATTTTTTTGCAAATCCGAAGGCTGTCTTCTCAGCTACGGTACCAATCGTTCCGGCACGGAATACATTTTTCTCACCAAACATTTCTTTGGTAAAGTTATGTGCATTCGGCTGATATTCCCCGGAGAAGTTCAAGTCGATATCGGGAACTTTATCCCCTTTAAATCCAAGGAAGGTCTCAAACGGAATATCCTGGCCTTCACCCTTGAGCTTCTGACCGCAATCCGGACAGACTTTATCTGGTAAATCGAATCCGCTCCGCACACTACCGTCCAGGAACCATTCACTATGGCGACACTCGGGGTTTAGGCAAATATAATGCGCAGGCAAAGGATTAACTTCTGAAATTCCAAGAAATGTAGCTACTACAGAAGAGCCTACAGAACCCCGCGAACCTACGAGATACCCATCCCTATTTGATTTTTTAACGAGACGTTCAGATATCAAATAGTTGGCAGAGAACCCGAATTTGATAATTGGTGCAAGCTCTTTCTCTAAACGGGCTATCACTACCTCAGGCAGTTCTTCGCCATAAATGGATTTGGCAGTGTTATAACAGGTCTCGCGAATTTCTTCGTCCGCCCCTTCAAGAATTGGTGTAAATAGCTTATCTGGAAATAGCTCCAGCTCTTCAAATTGTTCAGCAAGCTCAACTGTATTCGTAACCACGACTTCCATCGCTTTTTCAGCACCGAGGAATTCGAATTCAGACAGCATTTCATCCGTTGTGCGGAAATGTGCATCCGGTTTGCGTTGGTCTTTAAGCGGACTAAAGCCTGTGATCCCATTAATCGTAATATCACGATACAGCTTGTCCCGGGGTTCAAGATAATGCACATTCCCCGTTGCGATAACAGGTTTATTCAACTGTTCCCCTATCTCGCAAACCTTGCGGACTACATCGCGAAGCTCATCAGGGCCTGCTACAAAGCCCTTGTCCACCAAATGCATGTACATGGTCAATGGCTGAATCTCCAGCACATCATAAAAATGAGCAACCTCCATAGCTTCCTCAGTCGTTTTGTTGAGTACTGCTTCAAAAAACTCTCCACGTTCACAACCGGAAATCACCAGCAATCCATCTCTATGCTCTTCCAGCTTGGATTTCGGAATACAAGGTACACGTTTGAAATATTCCGTATGAGACATAGATATGAGCTTATAGAGATTTTTTTTGCCTACTTGATTAAGTGCATAAATATTACAGTGGAACGGTCTTGTGTTCGAAAGATCATTACCCACATAATCGTTTAGTCGATCAAGACGGGTCATGCCCTTTATCTTTTCAGCATCTGCGAGTAATCCTGTTAATATTCCACCGAGTGCTATGGTATCGTCAATCGCACGGTGATGGCTTTCCAGAAGAACTTTATATTTATCGGCTAATGTGTTCAGCCTGTGATTCTTCATGCTTGGATATAATAACCGAGCGAGCTCAAGCGTATCAAGAGATGGATTCGGAAGCACAGGTTCACCTATTTTACGTAACGAGGCTTGAATAAAACCCATATCAAATCTGGCGTTATGAGCAACAAGGATACTATCACCCACAAATTCAACAAACTTTCGCAGCACCGGCTCAAGATCAGGAGCATCCTTAACCATTTCATCCGTAATATTGGTCAATTGCTGAATATGATAAGGGATCTTCTCATGCGGATTAACAAAAGTAGAATAACGGTCTACTTCTTTGCCTTCGCACATTTTTATGGCCGCCAGCTCCGTAATATTATTGCGGGTAATCGATAACCCCGTGGTCTCTATATCAAACACTACATAGGTAGCTGTCTTCAAGTCCAAAGGCTGAGCATTCTCGACAATATTCACAGAGTCATTCACAACATTGGCTTCCACGCCATAAATCATTTTTATCTTATGCTTATGAGCTGCATGGTTCGCNNGGTTCGCATCAGGAAAAGCCTGAACTCCGCCATGATCAGAAATAGCAATCGCAGGGTGACCCCACTGGGCAGCTGTTTTGACATAGGTAGTGATCGGAGTGACCGCATCCATCGTACTCATCGTAGTGTGAAGGTGGAATTCCACCCGTTTCTTAGGAGCCGTATCTTTACGCGCAGGCGGTGCCTTAACTTCCGTTAAATCCGAAGGGATCATCACTAGCTCAGGAATCTGCATAAAGCGGTCATATTCAACTTTTCCGCGTGCTCTTACCCATTTACCGTTAGCTAGCTGACTCATAACTTTCAGATCATCTTTAGTCTTCGC
>DOJM01000479.1:6916-7467 GCA_003529225.1 Paenibacillus sp. | reverse complement strand
CCGTCATCCGAGATACGGAGGCAGAGGCATTATTACAGAAGAGGGCTGTTCTGAATGCAGGCGATGTTGTGATATTGTCTGGAAGTGTTCCTCCTTCACTGGGTCCTGATTTCTATGACAAGTTGATATCTGTATGCAAGGAAAGTGGGGCCGAATTTGTCATTGATACTACAGGTTCAGCGCTGAAAAAGGCACTCCCTCATCAGCCGTTGCTCGTTAAGCCTAATCATCATGAGCTTGCAGAGCTATTCGGCGTTACGATACAGACTAAGGAAGAAATTATTACTTATGGTCGCAAGCTGCTCGAAGCTGGCGCGAAGCATGTGTTAGTTTCAATGGCTGGTGAAGGTGCCTTGTTCATTACGGAACAGGGGGTATACCATGCCAATGCTCCAAAAGGAACAGTAAAGAATTCTGTAGGCGCAGGCGATTCTATGATCGCTGGATTCGTTGGCACATTTTCTTTGACTGGTGATTTAATGGAGGCTTTCCGTGCAGGTGTTGCCTCAGGTAGCGCAACAGCTTTCTCTGATGACCTGGCAGAAAGAGAA
>DOJM01000479.1:242-6696 GCA_003529225.1 Paenibacillus sp. | reverse complement strand
GGCAATGCCACATGCCAAGACTAAAGCGGTGAATGAAGCGACGGTTGTGTTTGCCAAGAGTGCGACGGGCGTGGAATTCGAATCGCTTGATGATGAGCCGGCTCGGATCTTCTTTATGATTGCCGCCCCAGAAGGAGCGGGCAACATGCATCTTCGTACATTGGCCTCGCTGTCCAGATTGTTGATCGATAGTGAATTCATTGAACAGTTGATGAATACCCGAACTCCAGATGAGGTATCCGCCTTGTTCGATGCCAAACAGGCGGAAGGGGAAGCCAAGGAGAAAGAGAACGAAGCTGCTGCTGAAACTGTCAAGAAGTCAGAACCTGAAAAGCTAATCGTCGNNGATGCGCTCAAGAAGAAGGCTCTGGAAATGGGAGTTAACATCCGTGTAGAGACAAATGGTTCAGAAGGTGCTAAAAATGTCTTAACACCCGATGAGATTCGGCGTGCAAGTGGTGTAATTGTGGCAGCAGATAAACAAGTGGAAATGGCCCGTTTTGATGGTAAGCCAGTACTGCAAAGACCGGTTAGTGACGGTATTCGCAAATCGGAAGAGCTCATTCGCAAAGCAATGAACGGCGATGCACCGATTTACCATAATGAAGGCCGTAGCGGTAATGAAGGAGAGTCCAAAGAGAAATCCGGCAGTATCGGCAGTAAAATATACAAGGACTTGATGAACGGTATCTCCCACATGCTGCCGTTTGTAGTTGGCGGTGGTATTCTGCTGGCGATCTCCTTCCTCATTGAGCAAGTCGGTGGAGAGAATCACCCTCTATTCCAACTGCTGCAGACGATTGGTGGCGGTGATGGTGCCTTCCATTTCCTAATTCCGGTTCTTGCTGGATTCATTGCGATTAGTATTGGTGACCGTCCAGCCCTGCTGCCAGGTATGGTTGGCGGTTACATGGCCTTGAATTCCAATACTGGATTCCTCGGCGGTTTGGCTGCAGGTTTCTTGGCTGGTTATGTTGTTATCGGTCTGCGCAAAGTGTTTGCAGGTCTGCCAAAAACGCTTGATGGATTAAAACCGATTCTGTTATATCCGGTATTTGGTCTATTGATTACCGGTGGATTGATGTATTACCTGTTCGATCCGATCTTTAGCTGGATGAACGTAGGGCTCATTAATTGGCTTAACGATCTTGGAACCGTTAATGCAGTAATTCTGGGTCTCGTTCTCGGTGGAATGATGGCCATTGATATGGGAGGTCCTTTCAATAAAGCGGCCTACACTTTTGCTATCGGGGTATTCACTACCAGTGGAAATACTAACGGATTCATGATGGCGGCTGTAATGGCAGGCGGTATGGTTCCTCCACTTGCAATAGCGCTTGCTACTACCTTCTTCAAGAATAAATTTACAGAATCAGAACGCAAATCAGGGTTAACAAACTATGTACTAGGCTTGTCGTTCATTACAGAAGGGGCGATTCCATTCGCCGCTGCCGATCCACTGCGTGTTCTGACTTCTTGTATCCTAGGTTCAGCCGTAGCTGGTGGTCTCACTCAGTTTTGGAATATCAACGTTCCAGCACCGCATGGTGGGATCTTTGTAGCCGCGCTTTCGAGTCATGCGTTGTTGTTCCTATTGGCCGGTCTGATCGGATCTGTTATTTCCGGATTAATGCTCGGATTATGGAAGAAACCGCTTGACGCAAAGTAATAAAATAAATAATTTGAACTGCTGGGTGCCAGACGCTTTTTCTGGTGCTCGGCAGTTTTTTTAAATATAAGAATTATTATGCTTACGCTAAAAACTATCCTTCTATTTTTCGCAGAAACGATCATCGTCCCTATGAGGAAGCCGAGGGCGTTTCTTCTTACCTAAACTTTGACCACGTATGCCCCTCAACCCTTGAGAGAATAATCTCCTCCATTGAGGTTTATTTTTGTATAATTGAAAATATATATAAAAAGAGGGCAAAGGAGCGAGCGAGATGATACTGCACAAGGGGGAAGTCTTGTTCCGTCAAGGGGACAGCTGCGAATTCTTATTTAAGGTGAAAAGTGGGCTGTTCAAGGTAACAAGGCTTCATGAAAATGGGAACATGGTGTTGTTCAACATCTTGTATCCTGGTGAGATGGTTCCCCATCATTCACTCATTTCGCCAAAGGAGGCGCATGGAACAGCGGTTGCGATGATGAAGAGCGAGGTGGAGGCAGTTCCTTACGCGGAATGGTATCAACAGGTACGGGATGAGCCTGGTAGAGCGATGGATATCGCTATTCTGCTTCAAGAAAAGGTGCGCTTTATGCAGACACGGCTAGATCACCTTACCGTTGGAACGCCTGCTGAACGTATGGAACTGTTAACACGCTGGTTTAATGACTACTCTCATGGTGCAGCACTAACAGAGCTTTTGACACAAGAAGAAATTGGACAATTGATCGGTGTGAGACGCGAAACAGTCAATCGTTTGTTGCGTACCGTGGAGTGATTCCTGACTATTTTTATAGGGAAGTGTTTAGAGTGGGGGATCTCCGTGGTATAATGTATTCAGAACTTATTAAATTACAGAAAGGATCAGGATACCATGTGTCCCCGAAGGACGATTCCCCAAAGGACGATTTGGAAACGTTATGATCTGTCTTATACTTAGCTTCCCTGTAGAAGGTGCGTGAACCGTTGTTACTCGACGAACCGCCTCTGCGAGGGGAAGGAGTATATTTATGCGAAGGAGCAATACCTCCGGTTTTACCCGTCGTAGAGGTTGGTGGGACGTTTAGCCGCCATATACGATAAGGGGAGACCTGTATGAGGAACCACAATTACGGAGTGAATGTACTGCTCCGGTTGACAGTCATTTTGTTTGGAACATTTTTGCTTGCATTTGCTTATTATCACATCAATTTTCAGAACCATTTGTCTGAGGGCGGATTCGTAGGATTATCGCTACTCGGCAAATATGTATTAGGAATTTCACCTTCAATTTCAACTCTGCTTCTAGACGTTCCAGTACTCTTGACTGCATGGATGTTCAAAGGGAAAGCGTTCGTGTGCAACACCTTTGTTTCTGTAGGAGCTTTTACAATCTTTTACGGACTCATGGAANNTGGTCATTAACTTGCAGGGCAATTTGGCATTAGCAGCCCTTTTGTCTGGCGTACTGACAGGTTTAGGCGCGGGAATTATTCTGCGAAGCGGCGGCGCAAGTGGTGGAGATGATATTTTGTCGCTGCTGATCAGTGAATGGAAGGGAATTAAAGTAGGTACAGTATTCATCATGTTGGACGTAGTCGTTCTGGCATTATCACTCTTTTATATGCCTGTTAGAGAAACGATGTATACGATGATGGCTGTAGTCGTCGCAGGATATATGATCACCTTTACAACCTCTTTAGGCAAACCAAAGTTAGTGAAGGCGCCAAAGATTCAGTCTACGCTGCGTAAACCGCATGATGGTACAGTTATGTGAATAAGGCTGTATAAACAGCTTATTTCGGGGATATACTAACATTTAAGGTCAGCCAGAATTTCTGGTTGACTTTTTTTTGTTGGATAAGTGATGTAATTTAAAGGGTTACAGACCTCAGGCGTTGCTCGGACGTTTCGCTTATAACAAAAGGTGGCGCAAANNGCGCCACCTTTTAGTTAACCTACAATACTTGTGGCCGTTTTTGAATTGTGTAGAGACAATCGACCAGCTTGCCCTTTATTTAACCCGCGGCATTCGTGATAGCTTCGCATTCGTCGGAGCAATGACCACTGTGCATCTTTTCGCAGTCCTCACAACAAATATGCTGTAAATGGCAAGCATCGTTGGCACAGTTGATGAATCGGTCAGCTGGCTTACCACAGTGATGGCAACGTCCGACAATGATATCCCCATCGGTATGATTAATCTGTACGGAGATCCGCTCATCGAAGACATAACATTTTCCATCGAACAGTTGGCCCTGTACCTCAGGGTCTTTACCATAAGTCACAATGCCGCCATCCAGCTGGTACACTTGCTGGAAGCCTTCCTTCATCATAAACCCGCTTAATTTCTCGCAGCGGATTCCGCCTGTACAGTAGGTCAGGATTGGTTTATCTTTTAGCTCGCTCATATTCTCGCGAATCCAGTCCGGGAATTCTTTGAAGCTGTCTACTTCAGGGCGGATGGAACCGCGGAAATGACCCAGATCGAATTCGTAGCCGGTACGGCCATCCAGAATTACCACATCATCGCGCTGCATCATTTCATAGAAATCTTTGGGCGCCAGATGCTCTCCGGTGATCACGTTAGGGTCCAGTTCATCCTCGNNCGAAGATCTTTTTGAAGGCATGACCATCAGCCTCATCGATCTTGAAGACGATATCGCTAAACAGAGGGTTTGCGCGCAAATCCTTCATGTATTGCTCGGTTTGGGCAATCGTACCGGACAGTGTCCCGTTAATGCCCTCATCTGAGATGAGAATTCGTCCCTTTACGTCAAGCTCTTTGCAGTAAGCCAAATGCTCCTGGGCGAATTGTTCTGCATCCGGCACTTTTACAAATTTATAGTATAGCAGAATTGCATATTCTGATTGTGGTTTCATTCTTTTCACCTTTATCATTAGAATTAGACTTCTTGTACTGTTTTTTAACTACTAAATAAACGTTAAAGTATAAAAAGTATTGTAACATATTATCAAGGCTTGACAAGAGATACTCTTGAATCAGTAACAATAAGTGTGTCATGTATAATTGACATTTCGCTCAAGTGTCATATATATTGTACACGAGGGGGTCTTATATGAATAAAGTTAAAGAATATAGGCAGATCGCTGGACTGACGCAAATGGAGCTAGCAACTCGTGTTGGCATCGCCCGCCAGACTGTAAATCTTATTGAGAACGACAAATATAATCCAACGTTATTCCTATGTATTGCACTTGCTAAGATCCTACATACAGACCTGAACACATTATTCTGGGAGGAAGAGCGATGAAGAACAAAATGTTAAATCGTCTTATAGGCGTAACAGATGACCGTGATGAGTATCAGCTGCAAGAAATCTATAAAGAGCTTGCATTTTCGGGGGCATTGATGTTCTACCTCTCTATGGCTCTTATGTTCATTTGTCTTCTTGTGGATACGTTTAAGAATACACTTAGCATCGGGACAACAGGCTTATTAATTGTGAATATGATTTACGCTAGCAAAGTGTTTTTTCGGATTCACAAAAAAGAGCTGGATTCACTAGAATGTACCAGTGAAGAGGAGTACAGGGAGAAGATCAAGAAGCTGCGTAAAGGTGGATTTCAGGCAGGTCTTTATTGGGGATCGTTAATGTTTATACTAAATGCATACATACTTCCTTATCTCGCAAGTGGTCTCATTGAACTAACCTGGAGTAATTTTATCATCTGGCTATGCGGGGGGATATTCTTCGGCGTAACAATGTACTTCATAGGCAAGTCTAAAGTGAAGAAATGTTATTAGTGCCACAATATCTCTTCAATAGATAAAATTCAGGGCTACGTCTTAATAGGATGAAACATTAGGTCGCAATACGCGTATATTTTCATTGAAAAAGTCACTAGGTGGCTTGTAATTAAAAGGAGGAACTGCGGGATGAGTGCTCACGAGATTGATTATGTTATTATGGGCGAGGAAATACAGTGTGTGGAGGTGCAGCTTGACCCCGGAGAGAGCGTAATTGCCGAAGCTGGAAGCTTCATGATGATGGATCAGGAAATTACGATGGAGACGATTTTTGGTGATGGTAGTGGGGGCACGCGTGGAGGTGGTCTGATGGGTAAGCTAATGGGCGCGGGCAAGCGTCTGTTGACAGGGGAAAGCTTGTTCATGACCGTATTCACACACAGCGGTTCTTATGGACGAAAAAGTGTCACCTTTGCTGCTCCATATCCAGGAAAAATCATCCCGCTCGATCTTCAGCAATACGCTGGAAAAGTGATCTGTCAAAAGGATTCATTCCTCTGTGCGGCGAAGGGTGTCTCGATCGGTATTGAATTTCAGCGTAAGCTGGGCACAGGCTTTTTTGGTGGAGAAGGCTTTATTATGCAAAAGCTGGAGGGTGACGGTCTTGCATTCGTACACTCTGGCGGTTACGTTATGGAACGCACACTTCAACCGGGAGAGACGCTCAAGCTGGACACCGGCTGTCTTGTCGCAATGACGTCTTCAGTGGATTATAATATTGAGTTTGTAAAAGGTGTCAAAACCGCGCTATTCGGCGGCGAGGGTCTGTTCTTCGCCACACTGCGCGGACCCGGCAAAGTGTGGGTCCAGTCACTGCCGTTCAGCCGTATGGCTGACCGCATTCTGTCCGCAGCTGGTAACAGCGGACGCAAAGAAGAGGGAAGCGTGCTTGGCGGACTCGGCAATCTGCTGGATGGCAGATAGTCTTGGGCGCGGTTGATAGGTAGAACATTCGAGGCACAGAATAAGCGGTTTTAGCGAGTGGCTTATTAGGGGAGACAAGGGCAGAAATACCCTTGTATTGTGCGTGTTGGCCC
>DOJM01000479.1:0-234 GCA_003529225.1 Paenibacillus sp. | reverse complement strand
CGAAAGAGGGGCAAAAATGCCCTAGATTTGCACGGATTGAGTGAATCCAGCCAAATGAACGGTATAAATCCCGTAGAAATGGCTGGATACGGCTCTATTTGCTTCAGCAAGACATTGGTTACTTATGTTCGATGTGATATCACCATTCGACGTTTGTATTATCGACACTGTGATGTCCACCGCTACTGTATCTGCAACTAACTATATAGTGAGACCCGTGAATGATTATGTTCA
>DOJM01000320.1:3996-4185 GCA_003529225.1 Paenibacillus sp. | reverse complement strand
TCGCTGCAACTCCGGAGTCCACAGAGACTCCAGCCGCTAAGCCGGTGGAGATTACATTTTATTATCCGGTTAATGTTGGTGGTCCCCTTACAAAAGTAATCGATGGGATGGCTAGTGCATTCATGGAGCAGCACCCTGAAATTAAGGTTAATCCCGTGTACACAGGTAATTACGGTGACAATACTGTGA
>DOJM01000320.1:3516-3921 GCA_003529225.1 Paenibacillus sp. | reverse complement strand
CAACAGAGCTGTACAGTATGCTCGATATGAATGCAATCATTCCGTTGGATGATTTTATTGCAAAGAACACGGATATTCAGATGGCTGATTTTTATCCGGCCTTTGTAGAGGATACACAGTCTGAAGGTAAAACGTACAGCCTGCCTTTTCAGCGGAGCACGATTGTTATGTATTACAACAAAGAAATGTTCAAAGCTGCAGGACTTGATCCAGAGAAACCACCCACTACATGGGATGAGCTTGTAACCTATGCTAAGAAGCTGAACAAAGACGGTCACGTGGGGCTGGAAATTCCGGGCAATGATGATTCGTATTGGATGTTTCAAATGCTTGCACGGCAAAATGCTTCCGATCCGAAGCAAAATATAATGTCCTCCGATGGCAAAAAAGCGATGTTCGATACGC
>DOJM01000320.1:0-3448 GCA_003529225.1 Paenibacillus sp. | reverse complement strand
TGGATCACCTACTGGGGGAGGTAACCTGTATATTTTCAAGGACACTTCTCCTGAAAAACAAGCTGCAGCTTGGGAATTTGCCAAATACATGACGGCTTCAGAACAAGCTGCCCTCTTTAGCAGCTCATCCGGTTATGTTGGCGTAAGAAAATCTGCATACGATACAGATGCTATGAAGAAGTATACGGCGGATTTCCCGCAAGCGTTGGTAGCGAGAGATCAATTGGGATATGCGTTCCGGGAATTGTCCACTCATAATCATGGTAAAGTATCGACGGCAATTACGAACCAGATTCAAGCGGCATTGGCAGGAGAGATTGATGCAGCAGGTGCACTTAAAAGGCTCAAGCAGAAGCAGAACAGGCACTTGCTCCCTTCAATAAGTAAGCTTTGAGGTATGGAATACGCCAGGACAGCTTGGGAGCTTGTTCTGGCGTCATTCCTTTATTCAATAATCGTAGAAACCTTAAACATGGAAGGATTGAATGGTATGAATGCCGGATGGAGTGAGAGGCTTAGACGAAACGGATTCGGCTGGGGACTTGTGTTGCCTTCGCTGCTCTTTCTTTGCTTGTTTACTTATTACCCTATGTTTAAATCGTTTTGGCTTAGCTTTTATGAGAAAAATTTGGCGACTCCTGAGCCTTTGTTCGTCGGTTTTGACAATTACGCTAATCTATTGCACGACAATGTCTTTATGAAGGTGTTCAGTAACAATATATGGTTCGCCATTGGCACAGTACCCACTTCATTGGCTTTGGCTTTCTTGATGGCACTGTTTGCCGACAAGGCGATAAAAGGGCGTGGACTGGCGCGTCTTTCATTCTTCTATCCGAATATGATCCCGATGATCGCTGTGGCGAACATCTGGTTGTTTCTGTATACCCCTCATTTTGGACTCTTTGCCAGACTGGCTTCATGGATCGCAGATCAGCCTGTGAATTTGCTCGGAACACCTGATACGGTGATGGGTGCATTAGTCATCATGATGATCTGGAAAGAAGCAGGATATTTTATGATTTTTTACTTGGCAGGAATGCAGCAAATTCCCAAGGATTTATACGAAGCGGCTGCGGTAAGCGGAGTCGGTTCGTTCACTTCCATTCGTAGAATCACAATTCCGCTCACGATGCCGACTACGTTGTTCGTGGCTGTTGTGGCGATAACGAACTCCTTTAAATTGGTAGACCATCTCTGGATTATGACAAAGGGCGGTCCGAATAATGCAAGTAACCTGCTGCTTTATTATATCTACGAGTCAACCTTTAATTTCTACGATCAAGGGATGGCCGCATCGATGACGGTGGTCATGATCGTGCTGCTGCTCCTTATTTCTTCGCTGCAGTTTTTTGGCTGGGATCGGAAAATCCATTATGAATAGGAGGTGGAATCCATGGAGGATAATCCACTAAAGCTACCCTTAGTATTAAGGCAGAATACCCGTAAAGCTTTAGAAGAGGAGCGCATGCTGAACTCCGAAAGAACGAAGCGCCGAATCCAGCAGATCCTGTGGCATGCGGTTGGATTTGTTTTTGCCGCGATCTGGATCATTCCCTTCCTATGGGTGGTTAGAACGGCTTTTTTACCCAAAGATGTTGCTATCGATGCGGGATGGTCTTGGGGCTTCACGTTTGAGAATTTGATTCATGTCTGGAATGGAGCGCCTTTTGGACGATTTTTCATGAATACATTGCTGGTGTGCGGTGTTGTACTTGCTGTGCAACTCGTTACAATGACGATGGCTGCTTATGCGTTCGCACGGGTACGATTCGCCTTGAAAGATCTGTTATTCATGTTATTTTTGGTACAAATTATGGTGCCGCCAGATGTTCTTATCTTTTCCAACTATCAGGTGTTGAATGAAATGGGTCTGCTGGATACCAAGCTGGGGATAATGTTACCTTACTTTGCGTCCTCTTTTGGAGTGTTTCTGTTAAGGCAATCCTTCAAGCAATTACCCTATGAGCTGGATGAAGCTGCCCGGGTAGAAGGCGCTTCACGCCTGCATATTCTTTCTAGAATCTATGTTCCACTGTCTCGCCCGATTTATGTGTCCTTTGCGATCGTGTCGGTCAGCTTTCATTGGAATGATTTCTTGTGGCCCCTAATCGTAACCAATTCGGAGGAGAATCGCTTATTAACTGTAGGCTTGGCGATGTTCGCAAAAGCCACGGAATCTGGTGCACAATGGTCCGATGTTTGTGCGGCTACATTGATTGTGTCGGCACCCTTAATGATTGGATTTTTATTGTTCCAGCGGCAAGTGATAGGTAGTTTTATGAGCTCTGGCATTAAAGGTTAGGAGGAGGCATTTATGAGGCTGGCGATTATTGGGGACTTACATTACCCGGACGAATTGTTAAACAACAAGGTTTTGATTAAAGAGGCACGAGATTCTTTTTACGAGCAATTTATGAATCTATTCTTGTCCATCCCAGCCGATTATCATATTTCCGTGGGAGATATGGTGCATGCAGGAGAATTTAGCGAATTTAATTATATCATGGGTAAGATTAAGGACAGCAAGCATTCTAGACGTTTTCTACATGTTCTTGGTAATCATGATACGTACACTTATCCTAAGGAAGAAATCCTTTCCGTCACCCGGCAGCAGCGATACAGTGTTATTGAAGAGACGAATGCAATCATTATTTTGCTGGATACCGCACGGGAAAATCGTGACGATTGGAGCGGAACACTTGATGATGAACAGCTAACTTGGCTCGAAGCACAAATGAAGCGGAAATCGGAAAAGCCTTTATTCGTCTTCGGTCATCATCCCTTGTATAATACGACGGCTAGATCAACTGAGCCAATGATGTCACTGGATCCCAGCTTGGATATTTGGCCGATATTGAAGCAATGGCAAGGTGTGGGTTTCTATTTCAACGGGCATAATCATGTGCATTCTATCGTTAGAAAAGAAAACTGGAATTTCATTCAAACGGCCTCCATCCTGGATATCCCTGCTGCTCGAATCCTTACTGTGCTTGAAGATGAAGTCAGGTTAGAAATGGTGAATCTGGCCAGTGAGCAATTGAGTAAATGGTCTTCATTATTTACCTTCAGCATTTTTGATTATGAAAAATATCCGCAGGCTGAAGGGGAGACAAGAGATCAAGAACTAATCATCAATCGACTTCAAATGGATAGAAAGCAGGTGGACCAGCAATGAATCGTCAGCCAGTAAGATTAGCGATCGTAGGTGGAAATCGCGGAGCCAGTTTTATGAATGCACTGTACTCTCTATCGGATCGGATACATCTGACCGCCACTTGTGACTTGAATGAGTGGGTGCTTAACCAATGGAAAGAGAAATTCCCGGAAATCCGAACGTATCGGGATTATCATGAAATGTTAAAAGATTCGGCGATAGATGCGGTGTTTATCTTAAGCCCCATGCATTTGCATGCCAGACAATCTATTGATGCTTTAAAAGCGGGTAAGC
>DOJM01000025.1:3098-3284 GCA_003529225.1 Paenibacillus sp. | reverse complement strand
AGATCGCTCCGGATCACTTGTTCACAGTGTTTGCAGGTCAAGAGAAAGAAGCCACTGCTAAAGCACGTGCATGTTTTGCTCCTTATCCGACATCTTCACCTTCAATCGCCTTGATGAAGGATGGAGAGCTCGTTCATTTTATTGAACGTCATAGTGTTGAGAATCGTTCGGCTGCTGAAATTTCTG
>DOJM01000025.1:1990-3016 GCA_003529225.1 Paenibacillus sp. | reverse complement strand
TACTTAGAAGCATAGAGCTTCACTTGGTATGGATATTTTGATGGATATGGAACCATTTCTGATGGAACGGGGTGTGGTTTGTGAGTTTACAGGAAGAAATTATTGCTGATCTTGGTGTGAAGCCAACGATTGATGTAGAAGCAGAGGTACGTAAACGGGTGGATTTCTTAAAGTCGTACGTGTTGAAGGCAGGTGCCAAAGGATTATTGATCGCCATTAGCGGTGGGGTGGACAGCGCAGTAGCCGCGGGTCTATGTAAGCAGGCTACGGACGAGCTGTCGGCACAGGAAGGCACAGAGTATATTACGCTTGGCGTATACCAGCCATATGGTGTTCAAGAGGATATCCAGCATAGTTATGATGTTGCTAAAGCTTTTAACCTGACTCATACAGTGGAGACTAATATTGAGGAAGCTGTTAATGAAATAGCGCTTGAAGTTGAGCATAGCCTGAAGTCCTTGGGCCAACATCGTCATATGACCCATCAAGGCAAGGGGAATGTTAAAGCGAGAACACGTATGGTTATGCAATATGCGCTCTCTTTTGAGAACAATCTGATTGTAGTAGGAACGGATCATGCTTCAGAAGCCATTACGGGTTTCTACACCAAGTGGGGAGATGGCGCTGTAGATATTACACCTCTATCCACACTTAACAAACGTCAGGTTCGTCAATTAGCTGCTCATATTGGTGTGCCTGCGGATATTGTTACTAAAGCACCTACGGCAGGTTTATGGCCGGGGCAGACGGATGAAACCGAGCTGGGCATTACTTATGACGATAATAGCGATTATTTGGAAGGCAAACAGGTTAACCCTGAGGTAGCGGAGAAACTCGAGAATTATTACCGGAGAACGGCGCATAAGCGCAATGTCATTCCTGGAATTTAGAATAGGTAGAAGTAGAAACCGCCACGGGTCTGCATTGTAGCAGCTCTCATGGCGGTTTTTAACATATCAGAAAGTATATATTTTGGCCCCCAGTAAAGTACCTGAGTACTCATCAAAGCAAAGCCTCACTTTGTGG
>DOJM01000025.1:720-1851 GCA_003529225.1 Paenibacillus sp. | reverse complement strand
TAAAATAACAGCATCCAGCGGCATTTGTTGGCCCGTACGTGCATTAAGGACATGGGTTCGTCCTGTTTGCTTCATCTCCTGCTTTTGTTCTTCCGTCAACAAATCGAGCTTCGTAACCCCGTTCCAGGAGATGACCCCGCTAACTTCACTGGGATGGTCAAGCGTGTAGACAAGACAAATTCCCCCTCCAAGACTATGCCCGAGAAGGAATAAGGGCAAGCTGCCGAATTTCGGGTGCTGGCTAAGGTAGGACAACAGTATTTCCATGTCCTTCAGCTCACGACGAAAGGTGTTGCGGGCGAATTTCTCAAGCTCGGTAAAATGCAGCAGATCCTCTCCGATTCCAGCATGAGAGAAGTTGAAGGTGATCACTTCATGATCTTGGCTGAGAGTAGTAGCTATGTAAGGAAACATCCCCCAATCTTTGAAGCCCTTGTAACCGTGTGCAATAACGATAAGGCTCTTAGGTGCTTCTTGGGCAGGAAAGTGTGAGCAGCGGAGAACAGTGCCTTCACCAGCGGGTATTTCGAAATTACGATGCTGCATAGGGTAATCCCCTCTTTCTATATATAAATGAAGTAAATCAGCAAGTCCATCNNGGATAGACTTCCAAAGCATTTTCTTTTAAGATAGCAGAAAGAATCTTATAGGACTATAATTTAAAATTGAAATGAATGACCTGTTTAATGATCATACCATTATTGAAGTAGTATAGGATACACATCCATAAGGAGTGTGAAATTTTGATTTACGGAATCGGACATGATGTGTTAGAAATTGAGCGAATCTCAGAGGTAATGCGTAGGGGACAGGGCAAGAAATTTAACCAGCGCATCCTAACGGAGCAAGAGTATGGACTTGCTGAGCAACGAGGTGGAAGGTTGGCTGAGTTCGTAGCGGGGCGCTTTGCTGCCAAGGAAGCTGTTGTGAAGGCTTTAGGCTGTGGCATTGGTAATGTGGTTGGCTTTCAGGATATTGAGATATTACCTGACCGTAAAGGTAAGCCAGAAGTAACTTTATCATACGAAGCCTGGAGCAGATTAGATCTACCTGAAGGACAGAAGTACACCATTCATCTTACGATTACACATGGCCGTGATTTGGCTTCAGCTTTTGCGGTTGTGGAGGAGC
>DOJM01000025.1:285-712 GCA_003529225.1 Paenibacillus sp. | reverse complement strand
GAGTTACAATGAAACAACAAGAACGACAGGATTTGCAGGAACGAGAAGAAGGACGAGAGTTAAAAGAAGGACAAGATCTGCAAGATCAAGATGAACGACAAAAACAGCTGGATTTTAAAGAAGGACAAGATAAACAAGATCAGGAGCTGCGGGAGGCCAAGCAATATTTCAGTTATCATTTGCTGGAGTGGTATCAAGGGCAGAAGCGGGATTTGCCTTGGCGCAGGCATCGCAATCCTTATTATATTTGGATTTCTGAAATCATGTTGCAGCAGACAAGGGTAGATACGGTAATCCCTTATTTTAATCGTTTTATTGAACGCTTTCCGACGGTGGAGTCACTCGCTGACGCCCCTGAAGAAGACGTGCTTAAGTGTTGGGAAGGCTTAGGGTATTATTCCCGCGCACGTAATATACAGCATGCAGC
>DOJM01000025.1:0-245 GCA_003529225.1 Paenibacillus sp. | reverse complement strand
GGTCCTTACACAGCAGGGGCTATTCTAAGCATCGCGTTTAATCGACCAGAGCCAGCGGTAGATGGTAATGTAATGCGGGTGTTGTCACGATACTTCCTCATCGAGGATGATATCGCTAAGGGACCCACCCGCGTGAAAATGGAGCGCCTGGCGGCTGAGCTGATCCCGGAGGGGGAAGCTGCCTCATTTAATCAGGCGCTTATGGAGCTCGGGGCGCTCGTATGCACCCCGAAATCACCGAGCTG
>DOJM01000485.1:1566-3122 GCA_003529225.1 Paenibacillus sp. | reverse complement strand
GTTCTGAAAGCTATGGGACTTCCCCAAAATATTTTAGAGTCTGCGATTCGATTTAGTATCGGTTTGGGTAATACTACTGAAGAAATCGAGTACGTTGCTCGAAAAGTTGAAACCATTTTGAATCGTCTACGTAAATGAGACTAGTTACTTCCAGGTTTCGATCTGTATCGGGGCGATTCGGTTTTTGGCTTTCTGAGAACTCGTAAGTACACTCAAAGTGAGGGGACCGAGGCAGCCATGAGACTTCAAGATCTGATCGGTTTGGCTGTATTTGAAGTTGAAGAGGGGAATGAAATCGGCAAGATTGTCGATATCCTACTCGATTCAAACTGGAATATTACGGGTATTGAACTGGAAAGCAAATCTTTNNCGTGAAATTTGTGGCATGGAAAGATATTGTGGCCTACGGTGAAGATGCTGTCATGATTCGTAGTAAAGAGTCGATTGATAAGACAGATGCCGATCATATACCTTGTACTTTTCTATTAGGAAAGAACAAACTTAAGGATTTAAAAGTACTGACTACAACTGGAACTATACTTGGACGAATATCGGATGTTTATTTTGACCAAAAGTTGGGAAACACAATAGGAGCGCTGGAAATCAGTGACGGGCTTGTGACTGATTTGATCGAAGGCCGCAAATGGCTGCCTTGTTCTGATGAGATGTCCATTGGTGAGAATGCTTTGATGGTTCCTGCAATGAGCGAAGAACGGCTACAAAAAGCCATTAATATTGTTAACGGATAGGTGGAATGTATTATATGAAGTGTCCAAACTGTAACTCCAAAGATATCGGAAAGATTGGTTCCCACCAGTTCTATTGCTGGGGCTGTTTCATTGAATTGACGGTAAACGGCGAGAAAATGTCGGTGTATCAGGTTGAAGAAGATGGCACACTCAGCTCGCTGGACGATCTGTTCTCCGGGGATGANNTCATGCGTCGTCTTAACTATGAATCTTGCTTTGTAAGCAAGAATGATCTATGTACTTAAAGCGTCAATCTCCTTTCAGCTGAAATCAGCTGTTGGGTTATTGGCGCTTTTTTTGGGGCTCCCCGCAAAGTACCTGAATCAGCATCCAAGCAAAAGCATCACTTTGTGGGGTTATTTTGTGTGCTTGATGGTTATTTTGCTGCGGCCATACATATACTTATTTACGAAGCTAGTCCAGGCTACAGTCGCAGGAGGGTACACTCATGGAGCAATGGTCCCAAAGTAAGTGGTTCCGCTGGATGATCGGAGTGCTGCTCTCCCTGATCATTTTGTATTTCGTTTGGTTGCTTCGCCCAATGCTGCAGGGGATATTTGTATTTTTGAAGGCAATCCTCGCTCCATTTCTGGCGGCTATGATTATTTCCTATGTGCTGAATCCCGTCGTTAGTATGCTGGCCGGACGGAAGATGCCGCGTAGTGTAGCTGTTCTACTTATATATGCAGTATTCCTAACAGTGATTGCAGTGATCGCAATTAACCTTATCCCGATGTTTATCGAGCAGCTTGAAGAGTTGAATGAACATTTGCCAGAGATGACGCTGCAAGCCCAAGGGCTGATGCG
>DOJM01000485.1:0-1467 GCA_003529225.1 Paenibacillus sp. | reverse complement strand
GACAACGATTAATGTGCTGTTCAATGCTTTCATCGTGCCGTTTCTAGTGTTCTATATTCTGAAGGATTTTGATGTGTTTGAGCGGACGGTAGTGTCTTGTCTTCCCCGCGCACGCCGTAAGTCTATTGTAACTTTGTTAAAAGATATCGATGATGCACTCGGCAACTACATTCGTGGACAGTTTCTGGTCTGCATTATTATAGGTGTGCTTGCTTATATCGGTTATGCCATCATCGGAATGCCGTATGCTTTACTGTTTGCCAGTGTGGTGGCAGTGTTCAATATTGTCCCGTATATGGGTCCCTTTTTGGGGGCTGCACCAGCCATTGTGATGGCTTCGACTGTTTCTTTTCGTTTAGTGCTGTTGGTTGCAGTGGTTAACACAGTGTGCCAAATCGTGGAAAGTAACATTATTTCACCTCAGGTGGTGGGAAAGAAGCTGCATTTGCATCCGCTGCTCATTATTTTTGCGCTTCTGGTCGGCGGTGAATTGGCGGGAATGATCGGACTTATCCTTGCTGTACCGTTCTTCGCGGCTGCAAAAGTCGTTATTCAACACTTTATGACGTATTTAATCAAACGAAAGCCCGTGTAAATAGGGTAAAACATTGACTATTGTCAACAGTTTTGTATATAATGTTGGGGAATATTACTGATGAACAGTCGGTATATATAGTTGATCGATGATGAGGAGTATTAATTCTATACCGTTATTGCAGAGAGCCGGCACTAAGGTGCGAGCCGGTTAACGGAACGGAGTGAACTCACCTCGGAGTAACGGCGCTAGTTTCAGGATATCCACTAGACATAATGGATGTCCTAGGTGAACCGTCGTCGCCTCACCCCCGNNTCCCGCTAAAGGGTGCAAAGTGAGTGGCAGAATAAAGTATATTCAGCCGCTAACTAGGGTGGTACCACGGGAATTATAACCTCTCGTCCCTAGCGATAATACGCTAGGGATGGGAGGTTTTTTTGTAAATATAAGAGGGTATAGGTTTCACGAAATACTTCATGTCTTATATTTCTCGCATAACGCTTACCGTCCTTATAAGAATGTCGATGGCAGTTTATGCTTGGTTAAGAAATCTAAGTAGTTACACTCCAAGGAGGAGCAGACAATGAGCGACAATCAAACAAACAGTATACCTGCCGGCGGTTACCGGGCGCAGGCTATTGAGCCCAAGTGGCAAAAGTTCTGGGATGAGAACAAAAGTTTTAAGACAGGTGAAGACCCAACCAAACCGAATTTCTATGCACTGGATATGTTCCCGTACCCTTCAGGGGCAGGACTGCACGTAGGTCATCCAGAAGGCTACACAGCAACGGATATCGTATCCCGTTACAAACGGATGCGCGGTTTTAACGTGCTGCACCCAATGGGCTGGGATGCTTTTGGACTTCCTGCAGAACAGTATGCAATGGATACGGGTCAGCATCCACGTGATTTTACAGATAAGAACATCGATA
>DOJM01000614.1:2150-6671 GCA_003529225.1 Paenibacillus sp. | reverse complement strand
CAAACACTACACCTAAGGTTTTTAATTCTGCAATATAACCAACATTCATTGGATCTTTAAAGAAATAATAAGCAATAACAGTCAACATAAAAATTAAGCCCCATCCAGCTATACCTAACTTTTTCATCAGACTAACCACCTAATAAGTATATGTTGTTTTACTCATTTTAATTTTTTGATCTCTTTCCCAATGTATGGTATATACAAGTGCTATGATGCCAGCTGCTATAGTTAAAACAGCTTCATATATTAACTGCCACAAACTATATTTGTCATTATTTAAAAAGAAGAAAGAAGTTAAAGAAAATCCCATACTTNNATAATAATTCCTAAATAAATAGAAGCAAGAATAATTTTACCCTTTGGTATCATTGATATACTCGAAAATATGATAAAGAAAATTCCCATGAGATTAAATGCAACTCTGCTAAGTATATAAAATAATGTTTCGTTTTCTATATATTGAGATAATCCTTCAAAGATAAAATTTATCATCAAATACATTATTAAAGCTGAAACAAATAACGCTGGAATGAAACACACCCATCTTGCCCAAACTGGAAGATTACCATAATCAAACACTATTATTTCCCCTTATATACCCACATCGGCTGCGGAATTTGCTGTCATATATAATACATCGGTGTAAAACATTGTATAATTTATGTATAAAATCAATTTCGAGCAATAATATTCAATTTTTTACCGCTAGGAAATTACAATATATTCATGGTAATATTTTCTTACAGAAGGAATGTCAGCGATCTTTAGTATACGCGTTGATATACTTTCATCCGGGTCGGAGCAGCTGATGCCGCTCTAGCCTACTCGCGAATAAACTCATATAAATCGTCAATGTGGCAACCAATGGCTACAGATATTGTCTTTGCTGATGACAATGACATATATCGAGTATTTGTAGCATAATTGGATATTTGGGTCTTGCTGATACCAGTAACTTCACTTAACCATTGTTGATTTTTACCGATTCCTCTGAGTCTTCTACCGAGTAGGCAACGACCAGGTTTGTAACCCATGATCGAGCCTCACAATATATTTTTTTATCAAAAATGCGAACGTAAGTTCCCGAGACTGCCAGTAATGTGGTATATTTATAAAACATTGCTGAACCTAACACTAAGGGGTTGTTTCTATGGATAAAATCACGATGGACATTACGCGAACTACATTACAAGAGGTGGGAGTCCGACCGGATTACATAGTAAACTGTATAGCAATGATGAACCCTGTTGATGTTAAACCGGAGTATGTTAAAGCTTATCTTCTTTTACACCCTGAACGGCAGACACTTGTTTCTTCATAGACCGTTCTGCCCTAACCAACGCTATGAATCTCCTTACATCGTCGTCTTCTAACTTTATGCCATCTACAATGAAATCCATTTTTCTCATAATTTCTTCATCTGTAAGGTCCAAAGAATCAATTAAAACCCGGGATGGTTCTGATAAAACTTGTTCTGGGTTATCTGTTCTTCCTAGTAAGTAATCAATCGAGACAGAGAAGTAATCTGCAATTAGTTCTAAACGTTCTCTCTTAGGCAATTCCCCCCTTGTTTCATACCTCCTTAATGATGAAGATGGAATATCCAATGCTCCAGATAATTGATCCTGTGACAAATTCTTTTGTTTTCTGAGTTCTTTAAGTCTATGTTTGAACTCATTTTCCATATTTGACACCATCCTTTTATTCCTCCTTATATTGTAGTTTAAATTGTTCATAAAATAAACGTTCAGTAATTGATCTAAAACTGTTGACATGTTCAATTATTGAACGTATAATAAATTCAAGAAGTTCAGTAATTGAACAGAAAGAGTGGTGAACAATCGTGACAGAAAAAGAACTAAAGCCTTTGCCAAACCTTATAAATTCAAGAATTGAAAAAGGATTAACCCAAGAAAAGTTAGCGAAGAAGGCAAAGGTTTCAAGACCATTATTATGCAACATCGAACGAGGTTACGCTTTGCCTTCGTTGCCTGTGGCATACAGAATTGCAAAAGCACTAGATAAGCCTATGGAACATCTTTTTTTTAATAAAAATGTTCAAAAATTGAACAAACCAGCCTAAGGAGTGATTATGGTATGAACCAACTTCAAAGATTTATGTACAGCAATCAAGAAGTACGCAGCACAGTTATTGATGGTCAACCTTGGTTCGTAGCGAAAGACGTTTGTGATGTTCTAGAAATTTCTAACAATCGCGATGCTTTAAATAGGCTAGATGAAGATGAAAAGGATGTAGTTTCAACCGACACCCTTGGAGGAATGCAAAATGTTTCCGTTGTAAACGAACCTGGTCTTTATTCCTTAATACTTGGCAGTCGCAAACCAGAAGCGAAACAATTCAAACGGTGGATCACACACAAAGTCATACCTAGTATCCGCAAAACAGGCGGTTATATGATACCGCAAACGATGCCAGAAACACTTCGTTTGCTGGCTGCTGAAATCGAAAAGAACCAAGCTATCGAAGCTGAAAACAAACAACTCGCAATTGAAGCAGCTGAAAAGGATAAAAAGCTTAAGGATCAAGCCACACCAGTAGCAATCTACAACTTAGCAATCTCAGCTCACAATACCATGTCAATGCAAGAAGTTGCTAAATCCTTAGGTACAGGAAGAACAAAACTTTATCAAATCCTAAGAGAAGAAAGAATCATCATGAAAGATTCTACATTACCATACCAACGGTTTATTGATGCAGGATATTTCAAAGTTACTGAGAGACCTAGAGCTAGTGGAGACATCATTGTAAACGATCCAGCCACTCGCGTTACCGCAAAAGGATTTGATTATATTGCGCGACTACTGAAAAGAAGATTAGAAACAGGACAATTAAAGAAGGAAGCATAATCAGGGATCAGCATTCCACCTAATACAATTCAATTTTACACAACTAATTACCTTCTCAAAAGGGATAAATTTACACAAGGAGGAACACACATGCGTAAACAACAAGGATTAAATCCCGGACTATCACCTAAAGCATGGTACAAACTTCACGAACGTATGCGGAATATGAACATTAAGTACCGCAAAGAGTTGAATGAAATTTATTTGAAGGAGTTGAAGAAAGTTGGCTAAAAAACTCGATGATATCACAAACCGCAGGCTGACTGTAATTCCATTCAAACGACCGGACAAGCTCAAGCAAACACGCATCTTCATACCAACTTGCATCTGCGGCGCTGAAGCAGAGTGGGAGGTATACGACACCTTACAGCCACATTGTACACGCCACAAGAACGAGGCAATGACCAGCACGATTAAGCCATTTGTGAGACCGATCGGAGGGTTTGACGATGCAAGTTGAATACATCGTTGATACCAAGTGTGGCCGCCACTTTAGCTGGTCAGCAATGGACTATGACAGTCTATTGAGAGATTTACACTATCGCGGCTACACACCAACATTCATCAAGCCCATGACAGAATACGAAGCTGAAATACTTGCCAAGGAAGCGCAAGAGGATCTGATGCATCAATTCCGTGTGGAGTTAGAAAGAGAGCTGAAAGAATCTGCTTAAAACGGTAGCCGACATTTTAAAACACTATAAGGGAGACGATGAAATGAAAACGAGAAAATTAGTTGTAACAACATTTTACGCTGGAGGCAAATCAGTATGGATCGCGGAACGTCCGGTACAAATGACGGATGAAGAAGTTTCTGACACTGTGAAGAGGCTGAAAGAAAAAGGTTATGGAGAGGTCGAAGCGGTCACGGATACATCAGGGAGATTTATTTCCATTAACAACGAAGATTTTTTGAGAGAAGTTATTGAGGAGGAATAACAATGCAAGCAGGGGATAAGGTTGTTCCGAAGGGTTTCAAGGATAAATCACGCCCTGGAATTGTACTCATGGTCACAGGTAACAAGGCAGTGGTTACTTGGAAGATAGGCACAAGCAACTGGAACCACAATGCTACACACACAATAGATGAACTGGAAATAGTAGATGTGATTTTAGAAGTTGCTAAATTTGCTCAATCGCGAGGAACGCTAGACGACAAACTAAAGCGCGTTTACAAAATGNNATGAACAAGGCTAAACAATACCGTATGGAAGAAAAGAAAAAGGCCGCTGCAGCAACAGCGACCCGAGAAAGACTCTTTGAAAATTAACTTACGTCCATTTTAGCACGAATTAGGGAGGAATGACAGATGCAAGCATTGCGCTTAGTAAGCACCAAGGACATGGAGCATGACGAGTGGTTAGAGTGGCGGCGAAGTGGCATAGGCGGTTCTGATGTGGCTGCTATCTGTGGCTTGAGCCGTTATAAATCAGCTTTGGAAGTCTACTTAGACAAAATAGGAGAGATTCCACCTATCGCAGACAATCCAAAGATGAAGGCTGGCCGCATCCTTGAACCGGTTGTTGCTGATTGGTTCGAAGAAGAAACCGGAATACGCGTTCAAAAACAGAATTACATCTTCCAACATAAAGACCATCCTTGCATGCTTGCAAACATTGACCGCTGGGTTCCAGGAGAGAATGCCGGGCT
>DOJM01000614.1:0-2109 GCA_003529225.1 Paenibacillus sp. | reverse complement strand
GTTTGACGGAAATACAGAAGTTATTCCGACAGAATACCAATTACAAGCTAATCATTATATGGCTGTTACTGGCGCGGACAAGTGGTATGTAGCTGTACTAATCGGAGGTTGGGACTTTCAATGGCGTGTAATTGAACGTGATGAAAATTTAATTAACAGCCTTATCACGATAGAAGAAAACTTTTGGAATGACCATGTGATGGCAAAGGTTTTACCGGAAGTTAAAGCGCAGGATACAAACTTGATGAATTACATGTTCCCTCGTAGCGCTTCTACAAGCGTCAATATAAGCGAAGTCTACTATGAACTTGTAAACAGACTACTTGTTACGAAGACAGCCTTAAAACAGGCTGAGGAAGACCATGAGGACGTGAAAAACAAAGTTAAGCAGTTGATGGGTGAAAATGAGCTAGCAATATGGAAAGATGAAAAACTTTGTTCATGGAAAACAAACGCACGCGGTAGTCGCGTATTCAAAATATTAGGAGGAAATTAACAATGAATATGACAAAAGCACCAACAAGCCAAAGTGGATTAGCCGGAACGTTATCAAGTATAGCTACAGGAGCTCCAACCAAAGGGAAAACCATCAATGACCTATTCGAACAAATGAAGCCAGCAATTGCACAGGCTATACCGAAACACCTTACTCCTGATCGTCTACTTCGAATCGCTACAACCAGTATCCGCACTAACCCTAAGCTAAAGATTTGCACGCCTGAGAGTCTACTTGGAGCCGTTATGCAGTGCGCTCAGCTAGGACTTGAACCATCTATCTTAGGTCACGCTTACCTCATCCCTTATAAGAATAAAGGCGTGGACGAATGCCAATTCCAAATTGGTTACAAAGGACTAATTGAACTAGCACGCCGTACCGGACAGATTAGCAGCATCATGGCACAGGCAGTTCACCAGAATGATGAATTTGAATATGAGTACGGAATTAATGAGAAGTTGAGACACGTTCCAGGTGATGGTGATCGCGGTCCTGTAGTGAAGTATTACTCTTATGCCAAGTTCAAGGATGGCGGTTACTCCTTCATGGTCATGAGCAGACAGGACATCGTGATCCACCGGGATAAATTCAGTAAGGCTAAGAACTTCGGGCCATGGGTAGACCACTTTGACGAGATGGCCAAGAAGACCGTTCTTAAATCTCTAATGAAATATATGCCGATCAGTGTTGAGTTCCAACGTGCAGTAGATCAGGATGAAACAACCAAATACTTCGATTCTTCAGCAGAAAATATGAGCGAAATTGTGGATGTTACCGATTGGAAAGATGTTACTGATGAAACGACAGAGACCACGGTTGATCCTAATCAAGGAGAGCTACCCTTCTAACGGAGGGAGTAGTTAACGGAGTTTACGAAGGCACCCACGCGCGCGTAAAAACTATTGGAGTTATAAGGAGGAAGCATAGATGATTGGATATGCAAAAGAAGTNNGCGGTACCCCATTTGATTCTACCTTGAACTTAAAAATCAAAGAACTTGGAGAACTTGGATATGTTGAAATAATCGATATCCAGTTTAGGGCAAATCCAGATATTGAAGGTGTTATATGGTATAGCGCCCTTGTTATCTATAAAGAGGAAGTATGATGAACCGTGACACAGTTATCCAACAAATGGACAAGCACCTAGAAGTCTGCAAAACGTGCCCAAAGAAACTGGACAAGCGATGGGCTCACCCATCCTATAACCGCCTACAGAAGCATTGCAACGAGAAGTGTCCTACAGGCAAGGAACTACGCAAAGTGGCTGATGATCTCGATNNGATCAGATCGTGAAGGATAAACGCAAAAAGAAGGGGATGAGCGCATGACCAGTGCAGATTATGAAAAGTTGGCTCGACGTGAGATATCGGAGAACGGCAATGTATCACCTTCACTTGCTATCAAGATGCTGATACACATGAAATCTCTTGAAACTCCAAGAGTGCAGATTGATAAGCGGCTGCTTGATCGGAATTATGGAATTCCAAAAGGATTCAAGCCATACAGAGAAAGGGAAGTGAGCGCATGAAAGCAGAGATTGCAATGTGGAAGGAGTTCATCACCGTATATACCACAGCCTTAGCAGAGGCAGAGAAATACGGTGATGTGGGT
>DOJM01000112.1:420-2652 GCA_003529225.1 Paenibacillus sp. | reverse complement strand
ACGCCAATGTCAAGGAAATAACCGAAAAAGACGGTAAGGTCAATGGCGTCAAAGTCATCTTTGACCAAACTGAGGAGAAAACGATTACAGCGTCTGCTGTCGTGGTGACAACCGGCGGTTTCGGCGCCAATCTAGACATGATTTCAGGAGTCAGATCTGATTTGGAGGGGTACGTTACCACCAACCAGCCGGGCAGCACCGGTGACGGTATCAAGATGATTGAGAAGCTCGGCGGTATCACAGTCGATATGGATCAAATCCAAGTTCACCCGACTGTGCAGCAGGAAAAGTCCTATCTCATTGGGGAGGCTGTTCGTGGGGAAGGAGCGATCCTAGTTTCAAGTGTAGGCAAACGTTTCACAAACGAACTGGATACACGAGATAATGTCACCGCTGCAATCAATAAGCTTCCTGAGAAATCTGCGTTTCTTGTATTTGATTCCGGCGTAAAATCTCGCGCTAAAGCGATTGAACAATATGAAAAAATGGGCTTCGTTATCCAAGGAGATTCGATCGAGGCTTTGGCAACAGAAATGGACGTACCGGCAGATCAGTTGAAAACTACACTTGACACCTGGAACAGCGCGGTGACGAATAAACAGGATGCCGACTTCGGCAGAACAACCGGAATGGACAATGACTTGTCCGGCGCGCCATATTATGCAATTAAAATCGGCCCTGGAATTCACTACACGATGGGAGGCGTGAAAATTAACACCAACACAGAAGTTTTAAATAAAGACGGACAACCAATTCCAGGGCTTTTTGCAGCAGGCGAAGTTACTGGAGGCTTGCATGGTCAAAATCGGATCGGCGGTAACTCTGTTGCGGAAATTATTATTTTCGGCCGCCAAACGGGTATGAAATCCGCTGAATTCGTAAAAGCTCAATAAGTATCCCCCCTGCCTCTTTTTCGGCTAGGCAAACAAACGCTTGGGCTCATCTTAGCCATGCGTTTGTTGTTTTATTATAACGGTGTAGCGTATAAGGTCATAGCCATCCATACACGTATACGTTAGAATGAAGAAAAATTTCCGGAGGGACAGCTGATGAAAATTGGCAAACACACACTTCGGCTGCAAACTACAATTACTTTGATGATTGGTGCAGTTCTTATCATAATGTTGCTAGTGGTCTATATGCTATTTAGTATAAAGGTTTCCTCACAAACAAAATCCTCGTTGGAACAAAAGGCTGTGATCATTTCCCGTACTTTATCTCGTAACCCTCTAATTATTGAAGCGTTAAACAAATCACGCAGCTCGTCTGAATTGCAAAGCTACACTGAGGAAATCCGATTGCTGAACAATGTGGAATTTGTTGTGGTCATGGATATGAATGCGATCCGATATTCCCATCCGGACAAGGACAAAATTGGTAAGCATTTTATTGGTGGCGATGAAGCCGCAGTCTTGCAGGGGCGGGAAAGCATCTCGGAAGCCGAGGGTTCTTTGGGCCCATCTGTAAGAGCGTTTTCACCTGTCTTCTCTGCAAGCGGGAAACAATTAGGAGCGGTGGCGGTTGGGATATCACTGGGAAACATCAGACTTGCCATAAGAGAGAACGTGGAAATCCTATATTGGGGATTGCTTATAGGTAGTCTAATAGGGGCTGCGGGAGCATTTCTGCTAGCACGTGTCATCAAAAAAATGATGTTTGGCATGGAACCGGCCGCTATTGCTAAGCTTTTGGAAGAGCGCAACTCCATGCTACAGTCAGTTAGGGAGGGAGTCATTGCCGTTGATAAAGAGTCACGTATTACTTTGATTAATACAGAAGCCAGGCGTTTGCTTGCAGCCATTGGCATGCAGGATGATCCCTTGAACCAGTCGGTGGAGAGCTTTTGGCCATCACTGCGGATGAATACTGTGCTCAAAACCGGTGAAGCCAGCCAGGACTTGGAGGTGGAGCATAGCGGCGTTACGTTACTGGCAAACGTGGTTCCCATTCATGTAAAGGGAGCTGTAGAAGGTGCAATTGCCACATTCCGTGATAAGACGGAGATCAGCATACTTATGGAAAGATTATCTGGCATCTCCTTATATGCCGAGGCATTGCGTGCCCAGGCGCATGAGTTTATGAACAAGCTGCATGTAATATTAGGATTAACGCATATGAAAAGGTATGATCGGTTGGAGGAGTATATAACAAGTACTGTCACAACAACACAGGCAGAGATGGGTACGGTGGTGAGACAAGTGAAGGATCCTGTGATGGCCGGATTTCTGTTGC